>JBDTTZ010000416.1:0-2338 GCA_040008015.1 Gemmatimonadota bacterium | reverse complement strand
TTTTACAGGCGCTGGCAGGCATCGCAGACGCCGTAGATCTCGACCCGGTGGTGCTGGAGCTGGAAATGGTGCTCGTCGGCGATGATGGGAAGCATGCGCTCCAGCTGCTCGTTGGTGAATTCAAGGACGCGCCCGCAGCGGGTGCACACCAGGTGCTCGTGGCGATTCTGCGCGGTAACCGGCTCGAAGCGGCGAAACCGTTCTCCAAAATCGTGGCCCCTGGCCAGGCCGCTGGCGACCAGGATCTCGAGCACCCGGTAAATCGTCGCCAGGCCGATCCGGTGTCCCCGTTCCTTGAGCCGCCGCTGAATGGCCCCTACTGACAGGTGGTCATCGGCCAGCAGAACAACCTCGGCGACGAGGTCACGCTGCCGGGTGACCGGCTGATGCTGATCGCGGAGATAGCAGCGGAATCGCTCGAGGAGAAGCTGGCCTTCAGCCTGGCCGACTCGCGGCATCTTCTTCCGGCGCACGCAATGCGCCATTTTCCGGCGCACGCGATGCGCCGCTACGGCCATCGGGGAACCAGGTGGCGGGATCGACCCGGGTGGGCATTTCGTCGTCCGCCCGTTTCTCCACGCCGCGAATCAGGGTTTCCAGTGTCTCCAACGGACCGCTCCCCACCTCCTGGATGGTCGCGCTGAACTTGCCGCGCTCCTTGCCCTTGATGGTGTGGATGTAGCGCGCGGTATAGATCCGCCGCCGGTCGCCCTCCACCCGGGAAAGCACGGCGGTGCCGAATTCACGCAGATCCTGCCGGATCAGGCGAAAGACCCATACCCCGTCCACTTCAGCCGGCGGCACCTCCCGGGTGGCGGCGTACGCAAGCCGGGCCCACCCCCGGCCCAGCGGCACCATCAGCTCTTCGGATGTTGCCATTGTTCCACGTAGTGGCGAAGGACGTGCATGAAGTCCTGGGCGTTGGTGACGACGCCGTAGGCCTGGTGGGTTCCCCGGTCCTTGAGCTTGTTGACCACGAACTCGGTCTGGTCCACGCAAATGGTCATGAGCGGCGTGGGCACGCCGTCGTAATGGGTGTGGAAAGCCGGCAGCATGTTGCCGACCGCGATCGCATGGAGCGCCGACGCCACCAGGATGGAGCCGGTCGCCTTGACCGTGATCTCCCGCATCGCGTCCTGCGCGGCCAGGGTGTCGGAGTAGACGCCCGGCAGCGGCCCGTCGTCCCGGATCGAGCCGGCCAGCACGTAGGGAACCTTGTGCGTCACCAGCGCGTGCATGATCCCGCTGGTGATCAGGCCGGACTGGACCGCCTTCTCGATGGAGCCCAGGGCGCGGACCTTGTTTATCGCCCTCATGTGCAGGCCGTGGCCGCCTTCGGTAGGCTGGCCGGTATTGGTCATGCCGAGCGTGGTGCCGAAGATCGCGGCTTCGATGTCGTGCACCGCGACAGCGTTTCCCGCCAGCACCGCCTGGACGTAGCCGTTCTGGATAAACCACTCCAGGTCCTTGCGGGCCCGGGAATGCACCAGCGCCGGCCCGGCGACCCACACCAGGTATCCGCCCTGCTGCTTCTCTTCGCCCAGCTTGGCGGCCAGCTCTTCGTAGTTTACCGGCCGCTCTCGGCTCACCTCGGTGGACATGAAACGGAATTCGTTGGCGCTGTGCGCCCCGGCGAGGAAACCCTCGCTATGGACAAAAATGCCCTTGCTGCCGTCCTCCTCCTCCCCCATGGCGATCAGCTCACCCTGCTTGAGCCTGCGGGGCTCGATCGTTTCCAGTCCATCGCGCCGCTTCACCACCACGCAATCCATGCGCGGGCGCGCCGGCATCAGCCAACCGGAGCCGACCTTGATGTAAGTGGGGAGGTTGGACGTGGAAAAGAACCCTTCGGGGAGTGCGCCGTCAGCGGGAAGCGCAGCGAAACCCGCTTCGGGTGCCCCGGCAAAGATTGGCTGGGCAAAATCTGGTGCTTTGTAAGTGGATGACGTCATAGAAGCGGGAAAGCTACCCTTCCCCATGTACTGGATTCAAGCTCTGCAACTGCTCCTCGCGGTGAGCGCGGAGGACACGAAGGACTGGCACAAACTTGGGGTGTCATTCCGAGCATAGCGAGGAATCTCAAAGGCCGACTCGGATTGTCGCTTGAGATCCCTCGCTGACGCTGGGGATGACATTCTGAAGAGGTTGTTCGCCGCGCTCCACCGCGGCCGCCGCGAGGAGCTGTTGCGGACCTACGCTGGCTTTGATCTGCAGGATACTTTTCCTCGATGAGGATATCTCTTGTTGCGCTCCTGACAGCCCTGGCCCCAGGTGTGACATACTCCCAGGTGCCAGCCCCGAGAGACTCCGCCCAGGACTCAGCCTTTGCTCTGCCGCC
>JBDTTZ010000415.1:0-7733 GCA_040008015.1 Gemmatimonadota bacterium | reverse complement strand
GATCAGCTCGATCCCGGCGGTGATGTTCCCCCACTGGTCGCTGCCGCCCATCTGGAGTTCACAACGCTCGGCGTGGAACAGGTGCCAGAAGTCGTAGGCCTGTACCAGCATGTAGCTGAACTCGGTGAAGGAAATGCCGGTCTCCATCCGGGAGCGCACCGACTCCTTCTGCAGCATGTAGTTGAGGGTAAAGTGCTTGCCGGTGTCGCGCAGGAAGTCCATGAGAACGAGGGGACGCAGCCAGTCGGCGTTATTGCGCATCAGGGCCGCCTGGTCGCCGGAGAAGTTGAGAAACCGGCTCAGTTGTTCCCGCATCCCGTTGGCGTTGGCATCGATCTGCTCGATGGCCAGGATCGGCCGCTCGGACCGTTTACCGCTCGGGTCGCCGACCATGCCGGTACCTCCGCCCACCAGGGCGATCGGCGTCCCCTTGCAGCGCTGCAGCCAGGACAGTCCCATCACCGGCACCAGGTTCCCCACGTGAAGGGAGGCGGCGGTCGGATCGAATCCGACGTAGGCGGTCACCGGTCCGGTGCCGAGCCGTTCCTCCAGGCCGGGCGTTGCTTCCTGGATGAACCCCCGGGTGCGGAACTCGTTGTACAGGTTGGGCATGGGGCGGAAAGTAATTGAGGTGTGCGGATTGCGACTAACGGACGGTGGTCTCTTGAGCCAGTACGGGAACTCCGATTCGGAGGCCCGGAGGGCCTCGTGGCCGAGAGGGCCGGCCGTAAGGCCGGCCTTGGCTCGGATAGTGAGATGGAGCGCCGCAGGCGCGACACCTCGCGGGCCTCAAATCTGGTTGGGATCTAACATCCCAATGGCGCCCCTCGGTAACCCAAAGAACGCCGGCGGCATCGATCCAACGCCGGGAATCCCACACCATCGACGTGATAGAGGTCATACCCACCCGGTCGCCGCGCACCCTAGCTTGGGCCATGACGACGGCCAGGGGGTTTTGGGATGCGTGGCGCTCCGAGCGCCGCCGGGGAATGCGGGTGCTGATTGGCGTCGCCACGGCCATGGCGGTCGGGTGCACCCTGGTCCTTGCCGCCTGGGTGCAGGCTTGCCGCAATGGCGCTTGCCCGGCCCCCGCCGGCCTCGAGCAACTCTCGGGGCGATCCACCTCCCGGATCCTGGCTGCCGACGGCTCGGTCCTCGCGACCGTCGGTTACGAACGCCGAGGGATGATTCCGCTGGACAGCATGGCGCCGATCGTTCGCCAGGCTTTCCTGGTCGCCGAGGATCGCCGTTTTTTCCGGCACAATGGCGTGGACTATCTCCGCGTCTTCGGGGCATTGGGAGCCAACATCTCCCACTGGTCCGTGCGGGAAGGGTTCTCCACCATCACGATGCAGCTGGCCCGGGGCATGTGGCCGGAGACACTGGACCGGCGGGAGCGGACCATCGGCCGGAAGATCCGGGAGATCCAGGTCGCCTGGGAGATCGAACGCGAATTCACCAAGCCGCGCATCCTCGAGCTGTACCTCAACCAGGTCCTGCTGGGTCCCCAGATCTATGGTGTGGAGCCCGCCGCGGAGGAGCTCTTCGGCAAGTCCGCCGCGGACCTGAATGTGGCGGAGGCTGCCATGCTCGCCGCGCTTCCCAAGGGACCGTCTTCCTACAATCCCCGTCGCTTCCCCGAACGCGCTACCGCGCGCCGCAACCTGGTCATCGACCTGCTCCAGAGAAACGGGGACCTCACCAGCCAGGAGGCTTCGAGCTGGAAGCAGGCTCCCCTGGGCCTGGTGCCGGAAGGGTCGAGACAGATCGTTGCGCCGTATTTCGTGGACTATGTCCGCGCGATCGTGGGGGAGCGGTTCGGCGATCAGCTGCGGGATGGCGGGCTCCGGATCTACACCACGCTCGATCCCGCCATCCAGGGGATCACGGAGCAGGCCCTGGAGCGGCAGCTGGCCGCCATCGAGAAGGGGCGCTACGGGGCGTACCGCCGGACCACGCGGAACCAGTACCTGGTCACCGGCCTCGATGGTCCGGAGAATTCGGCCTCGCCCTATCTCCAGGGCATGGCCGTCGTGATGGAGCCGTCGAGCGGCCACATCCTGGCCCTGGTGGGCGGGCGGGACTGGAACGACAGCAAATTCAACCGTGCTACCCAGGCCCGGAGGCAGGCCGGTTCTGCATTCAAGCCATTCGTCTATTCCGCCGCGGTGCGGCGGGGCATCCCGCTCTCCCAGATCATCGAGGATACGTCCGTCTCGGTCGCGTCGGACCGGTACAACGAGCCGGCCTGGGCGCCCCAAAATGCGGATTACGGTTTTCAGGGTGCCATCACGCTGCGTCAGGCGCTCTACCTCTCACGCAATGCCGCCACCGTCCGGCTCGGCATGGAGGTGGGACTGGGTGCCGTCATTTACGAAGCGAGACTGTTCGGCATCACCACGCCGCTCCGGCCGTATCCTTCGATTCTCCTGGGCGCCGTGGATGTCATCCCGCTCGAGCTGGTGAGCGCGTACAGCGCCTTTGCCACCCTGGGGGTCCGGGCCGCGCCCATGGCCATCACCAGGGTAGAGGACAGCCAGGGCCACCTGCTCTGGGAGCCGCAACCGGAACGAACCCGGGTGATGGACGTCGGCTCGGCATTCCTGATGACCGATGCGCTCCGTGATGTCGTGCGCCGGGGGACCGCCTACTCCGCGGTAACCGGAACCGGGTTTTCGGTGCCTGCGGGCGGGAAGACCGGCACCAGCGACGACTACGCCGACGCCTGGTTCATCGGGTTTACCCCGGACCTGGTGGCCGGGGTATGGACCGGAATGGATCGCCGCCAGCAGATCCTGCGGGGCGCCCAGGGCGGCAAGCTCGCCGCGCCGGTCTGGACCGACATCATGCGGCAGGTGTATCTGCACCGTTCGGTGCCGGCTCAGTGGGTCCCGCCATTTGGCGTCGTCAGCCTGGCCATCGACGGCAAGACCGGTCTTCTCTTCGGGCCCAACTGCCCCGAGGAGGAGCGGAGGACCGAGTATTTCCTCTTCGGAACCGAGCCGGTTGAGAGCTGCCCTGAACCCATCATCACGGAACCGTCCCAACTTACGTCGAATACCAATTGAGGATTGAGGATTGAGGATTGAGGATTGAGGATTGAGGATTGAGGATTGATGGTTATGGGCGAAGGATGGAAAAGCACAGGGCAGTTCAATCCTCAATCCTCAATCTTCAATCTGCAATAAGTACCTCTCTCCAACTAGTTTCTGGATATGCGTTTCGCGTGGATTCACAACCCCAGGGTTCGTGGCAACATCATCGTCGGCATGCTGGCATGCCTGGGGTTTGTCGGCACCCTGGCGCTCGGCGCATGGACCCGCGCCTGCGCCAACGAGGCGTGTCCATCCATCGCGGGGCTGGGACCCGAGGGGGGCATCACCCAGGAGCAGGCCTCCAGGGTGTACGCCGCCGATGGACGGCTGATCACCGACTTCGGCCTCGAGCGGCGCACCGTAGTGCCGCTGGACCAGGTGGCGCCGGCCGTGAAGGCCGCGTTCGTCGTCGTCGAGGACAAGCGGTTCTACTCCCACCACGGCGTGGATCTGATCCGCGTCCTGGGCGCGATCAAGAACAACATCCTCGAGTTCCGCGTCGCCGAAGGCTTCTCCACCATCACCATGCAGCTGGCGCGGAATCTCTGGCCGGAGAACATCAGCGGCCGGGACCGGAGCCTCTCCCGCAAGATCCGCGAAGCCCAGGTCGCCTTCGAGATCGAGAAGAACTACTCCAAGGACCGCATCCTCGAGCTCTACCTGAACCAGATCGGCCTGGGGAACGGCGCCTTCGGCGTGGAAGCCGCCTCGCAGCGCTATTTCGGCAAATCCGTCCGCGACCTCAACGTGGCGGAAGCGGCCCTCCTGGCCGCGCTGCCCAAGGCTCCCTCCTCCTACAACCCGCGGCGCTATCCAGGGCGCGCGGTCATGCGGCGAAACGTGGTCATTAACCTGCTTCGCGATTCCGGATATCTCACTCAACAGGAAGCCGAGCGCTGGAAAGCGTATCCGCTGATCCTCTCCTCCCGCTCGGATTTCAGCGACGTCGCCCCGTATTTCATCGAGTTCGTGCGCCAGCAGATGGACGCGCAGTTCGGATCCGGGCTGTATCGCCAGGGCCTCCGGATCTACACCACGATCGATCTGGACATCCAGCAGGCGGCGGAGCGCTCCCTCACCAGCCAGCTGGAAGCGATAGAAAACGGCGCCTACGGCAAATACAGTCACGAGACGTACGCCCACTACATCCAGAAACAGGGCGAGAGCGGCAACCCGGAACAGCGGAACAACACGCCCTATCTCCAGGGCCTGCTGGTCACCATCGAGGCGAAAACCGGTTACATCCGCGCGATGGTGGGCGGCCGCGACTTCAACGACAGCAAGTACAACCGCGCGACCATGGCCCGCCGGCAACCCGGCTCCACCTTCAAGCCGTTCGTCTACTCCGCGGCGATCCGGGCGGGGTATCCGCTGTCCACGGTCATGGTGGACGAGCCGTTGACGGTTCCCTACGCCGACTCCACCCAGGTCCCCTGGGAGCCGAAGAACTACGACGGGAAGTTCGATGGGCCGATGACGCTTCGGCAGGCGCTCTACCAGTCGGTCAACATCATCGCCATCAAGCTCGGCATGGAGCTGGGGCCCCAGGCGGTCATCAGTGAAGCGACCCGCTTTGGCATCTCCTCCAGGATTCCGCCCTATCCCTCGATCTTCATCGGATCGGCCGAAGTCCAGCCGCTCGAGCTGATCTCCGCGTACACCGCGTTCGCCAACGGCGGCGTCCGGAATTCCCCGATCGGGATTCTCCGGGTGGAAGACGCCAAGGGCAACATCGTCTGGCAATCGAGCCCCCGGTCGGAGCGGGTGATGGACCCGGCGCATGCCTGGCTCATGACCGATCTCCTGAAAGACGTCGTGAACCGGGGCACCGCCAACGGCGCGGTGCGGGGTCGCGGCTTCACCCTGCCGGCCGGAGGCAAGACCGGCACCACCAACGACTATGCCGACGTGTGGTACGTGGGATTCACGCCTGACCTGGTGACCGGTGTCTGGATGGGGATGGATCAGCGGCAGAGAATCATCGGCAACGCGCAGGGCGGCCGCCTGGCCGCGCCGGTGTGGACCACGATGATGCGCGAAGTGTACGAGCGGCGCACCGCGCCTTCCGATTGGCCCCGGCCCGAAGGACTCACGTTCGACACCATCGATCGCAAGACCGGCTACCGCTTCACTCCCTTCTGCCCTCCCGAGGATCGTTACGTGGAGTCGTTCATTCCAGGTACCGAGCCCAAGGAGTTCTGCCCCATCCACAATCCGTTTGCCCATGGGTCGGGCGTGTGGAAGCCAGGTCCTCGTAACTGATCAAACAGGTATCGCGAACGCGCGAAGAGGCGAAGGGGCGAATGACCAATAGTGTTTCCTTCGCGATTTCGCTCTTTCGCGTTTTCGCGTCCATACGCTCGAATCGCAGTCAGACTTAGCCGGCCACAGTATGCGCTCAATCTCAGCGGATTGGCTTTACACCGGCACCGGCCTGCCTCAGTTCAACTCCGGTGTGCTGGTTGCCGCTGACGGGCGCATAGCCTCCATCGGCCAACGCGGCCAAGACGGCGAACACTTTCCCTCCGCCGTCCTGATCCCCGGCCTTGTCAACGCCCACACCCACCTCGAGCTCACCGGCTTCGAAGGGCAGAACGAAGAGCTGGAATTCCCCCGCTGGATTCGCCGGATCATCGCGCTCAAGGCGGGACGCAGCGAGGAAGACTTTTTTCATGCCGCCCGAACCGGACTGCAATCGAGCTTCGCCTCGGGCGTCACGACGGTAGCCGATACCGGGAGCTCGGCCGGTCCGCTCCGCGCGCTGGCCGAGCTGGGTGGCAGCGGGACTGCCTATCTCGAGGTGTTCGGTCCCCATCCTGATGCTGCCGTGGCAAACATGGCCGCCTTCGAAGCCCGGCTGGCCGAGCTTTCGGTATATGAGTCTCCGCGCATCCGGCTCGGTGTTTCACCCCACGCGCCATACTCGGTGAGCAGCCCGCTCTACCGTGCGACCGCTCAGCTCGCCCGGAACCAGCATCGCCGGCTGGCAGTCCACATCGCCGAGTCGGAGGCCGAGTCGGACCTGCTGGAGCGGGCGGCGGGGCCCTTCGCCGAGATGTGGCGCAGCCGGGAGATCCCCCTGCCGGCACTCCCGGGGCGAACGCCGCTGGCGTGGCTGGAGACTCATGAAGTGCTGGGACCGGAGACGTTGTGCATTCACGCGGTGCGAGCCGACGCCTCGGATATTGCCCGGCTGGGCCGCCATCGGTGCGGCGTCGCGCACTGTCCCCGCTCCAACCGGCGCCACGGGCAGGGAGACGCGCCGCTGCGCGGCTTTCGCGAGGCCAAGCTCAGGGTCGGCATCGGCACCGACTCGGCTGCCAGCGTCAGTCCCCCCGATTTGCTTGCCGAAGCACGAGCTGCCGCCGTCCTTGCGGGGCTCTCCGCGCCGGAGGCATTACACCTCGCTACCCAGGGCGGGGCGGACGCGATCGGGCTGGGACGCGAGGTCGGGCGTATCGAACCCGGGAAGTGGGCGGATCTTGCGCTGATTCGCCTGCCCGAGGGAGTGAGTGCCGGGAGTCTTGCGGACGCTATCCTGGCGAGCAGTCTGGAGGACGTCGTCGCCACATTCGTGTCTGGTCGGTCGGTTTACCATGAAAAGTGAGTCCGGCAACTGCAACCACAGAGACACAAAGGCACAGAGAACAGCATTAATTGTTTTCTCTGTGACTCCGTGTCTCTGTGGTGAATTGTTACCGGCGATCCAATGAAGCTTTCACGACACTCTCTCATTCTCCGGCTCATTCGCGAGCGCCGTATCGCCAACCAGGCGGCGCTCCAGGCCGCACTGGCCGCCGAGGGGGTGGACGTGGCCCAGGCCACACTCTCGCGCGACATCCGCGAGCTCGGCTTGGTGAAACAGAGCGATCCCGCCGGCGGCGGGTTCTACGCCACGCCCGCCGAGGCGCCAGGGCGGCCCGATATCGCCGGCGTGCTCAAGTCCTGGGTGCTGGGCATGGAAGGCGTCGGATCGATGCTGGTGCTCAAGACCCGCTCGGGTGGGGCAGGGGCGGTTGCCGTGGCGCTGGAACAGTCGGAGTGGCCCGAAGTGCTCGGCGCCGTGGCCGGAATGGGAACCGTCCTGGTGGTGACCCGGTCGGAACCGGCGCGAAAGTCTCTGGAGCGCCGGATCGGTCTCTGAACCGCCCTTGCCGTCCGCCCCCGGCTCTGTATAGCATTATTCTGGTTGAGGTTACCTTGTAGTGTGAGGGCGGCTCTCAGAGCCGCCCGGGGATTGGCCTTTCGGCTGGGAGACTGCCCGAGTGCGATGCCTTGCATTGAACGCTTCCTTTGAGCCGCTGACGATGGTTCCGGTGCGCCGGGCCCTGCGTCTGGTTATCGACGGCAAAGCCGAAATCGTGGAGGCGGACCAGAACGAACTGGTCCGAAGTGCCCGGCTGGTGCTCCCCAAGCCGGCCATCATTCGATTGGTCCGTTTCGTCCACGTTCCCCGCCGCTTCCGCCGCCAAGTCACCAACACCTTCCTCTTCGCCCGCGATGATTACCGCTGCCAGTACTGTCACCGCACCCAGGCGGATCTGCGGCACCGGGAATGCCTCACGCGGGACCACCTGGTGCCACTCTCCCGGGGCGGCAACAACGACTGGACCAACGTCGTCACCGCCTGCAGCGCCT
>JBDTTZ010000414.1:0-2132 GCA_040008015.1 Gemmatimonadota bacterium | reverse complement strand
TGCCCGGTGGGTTGTACCTGGGCCTGGCGATCGGGGTGATTTTCTTCCAGTGGGCCGCGAAGGAGAAATAGCATATAGCGGATAGCAGATAGCGGATAGCGGATAGCAGATAGCAGACTCGGCCAGCCATCAGCCATCAGCCATCCGAGTAATCGCCCCGGCGATCGTCGTCTCGAAGTCGCTCCGGAGCGGCGTGCCGAACAACTCCACCGCTGCCGCCTCGAGGCACCCGGCCTCGGCGCTCTCGAGACTCTCGAGATCGAAGAACCGGGGAGCCAGGGCGGCGTAGCCGGGGAACTGCTCCTGGATCGGGCAGGCATTCTCGATGATCCGGTGATTCGCCGCATCCATGGGCAATCCCATGGTCCGGCAGACTAGCGGCCGGTCCTGGTAGATCATGCAGGCGCCGTCGTCATCGAGGCAGGGACACGGTTCCCCTTTCATCCGCTCTGCCACCGCATCGAAACGCTCGTCGCCGATGTCCGTGATCGCAAATTCGCCGTCCCAGCCCGGCTCAGCCTCCTGCATCATGGCCACCTGCCTCTCGGCGCGATGGCGCACGTCGCGCTGCCGATCGAGGGGCAATGACTTCACGCCTGCCCGCACCAGGAGGACATCCGCGCTGCTGATGTCGAAGGGCCCGTGACAACAGGCAGTGCAGCCTGACCGGCACGGTATCACACCGGGATGCCGGTTCCGGGTGGCCTGGAACCAGCGATCCAGCTGCTCGAGCAGCTCGCGGTAGGCGGCGACCACGGAATCGCCGGTAGTCACACCCGTTTCGCCGCCAGCGCGAGGGTGATCCACCCCGCCAGCAGCGCTATCCCACCAAACGGGGTCACCGCCCCGAAGCCGGTGACCCCGGTCAAGGCGATCAGGTACAGGCTTCCACTGAAAAGCACGGTGCCGATGATGAAAAGGCGGCCGGCCCAGAGCGTCGTGGGGCTGTTCCCGCGACTCGCCAGCCAGGCCACGGCGAGCAGGGCCAGCGCGTGATACATCTGGTAGCGGGCGCCGGTCTCGAAGGCGGCGAGGTGATCGGGAGAGATCCGGGCGCGGAGGGCATGGGCGCCGAACGCGCCGGCCAGCACGGAAATGAAAGCCGAGATTGATCCGCAGCGAATGAAGAATCGATCCACCGCTTATTTCTTCCGGGTGCCGTACGGTGGATGCTTGTTCTCTCCACTCTCGCCGCCGGCCCGGGCCCGGTTGGGCAGCGGCCGATCGGCCCACACGGCGAGCAGGGCCAGCGCGATGGTTCCAATGATATCCAGCACCGCGACCGTGGTGATGCTGGGAGGCGGGGGTCCGAAGATACTGGCGAAGAAAAGTGCCACCAGCAGTCCGGCGAGCACCGCCACCCGCCAGGTGATCCCGCTGGATCCCCGCGAGCGCCAGCGGAAGTACACCAGCAGCCCAGCGGCAAAGACCAGGAGCTCCACGGCTATCGTGCCCGGAATGCTGCGCCAGAGTCCGAACCCCACCTTGTGGGAGTCGTCCCCTGAGAGCGGAAGGTCGGCGATGTGGACCACGAGATCGAGGAACCAGTGGGAGGCGACCACCAGGGCCACGACCAGCGCCTTGAGCCAGTGGTGCTTGCTGGTATCGCGGGTGGGCCATGAATACACCACGATCGCGCTCAAGGCGCCCCACAACACCGCGGCGACCAGGCTGTGGGTGATGGGATAGGAGACAAACTCGATCGGCGTGACCGCGGTCAGGCCGGGAACGATACTGGCCCGCTCCCACCCGGTCAGCAGGAGCACGCCCCAGGCGAGATCCACCAGGACCGTCGCAAGGAACAGAGTGCCGAGGGAAAGTTTCGGCTCTACCCGCTTCATGCCGAAGGCAACACCGAAGTGACCGAGAAACATGTCAGCGTCCTTTGAGCGAAGAGCCTCCATCCACCACCAGTATCGCGCCGGTAATCCAATCACCTGCCGGGCTGGCCAGGTACGTCACCATCTCCCCGATGTCGTTGGGATCACCCCAGCGGCCGGCGGGGATCATCTCGCGCCCTTTTTCTTCAGAAAACATGTCGGTCGCGCCGGGCGTCGGGGTGAATGCCTTGCGGACTCCCTCGGTGGGAATCGGCCCCGGCGCAATGGCGTTGACCCGGATCCCGTCGGCGG
>JBDTTZ010000413.1:0-10243 GCA_040008015.1 Gemmatimonadota bacterium | reverse complement strand
TCGAACCCCATCTGGGTCAGCTTGAGCGACACGTTGGCGTTGACCCCGGTCTCCGCGATCCGCTGGAGCATGCGGAGGTACTCGTCACGCGCGGCCGCGGCACCGCTGGCCAGGCTGACACTTTCGCCCAGCAGGTCTAACGAAGCGCTGATGTCTTTTCGATTGATTTCCCGGACCGCGTCGATCGCCGTGTCGACGGTTTCGCCGGCGACGAACCGGGAGGCGAACTTCCGGGCCAGGCCGTTGCGCTTGATGAAATTGAAGATCCGTTGTCGTTCAGAAAGCCAGAGGAGCGCTTTGCGCATTAGAGCCCGAATGCCGGTGAGGATTTGGGAGCATATGGCTTATGGCATATCGCAATGCTGATGACTCTTCCGGTCCATACACGAGACCAGACATCCTAGTCAGCGCTGCGATAGGCGATATGCGATACGCCTTCATGCCACCGAACCTAGCCTACCCCCCAGTAGGTGTGAAGTCGCCCGGGCTCATCCCCTGCAGCGTGTAACGCTCGAAGAACTCCACAGCCTGTTCCAGGTCCACTCCCGAAACCCGGCTCTCTCCCAGCCGCCGGGCGCCGACCAGTCCGATGGCCACCAGGTCCCGCGCAACCGTCCGGATCGCGTCGTCCCGGAGACCCACCGCCGCCGCGACCGGGAGCAGGTCGCGGTTGGGTGATCCCAGCAGGTCGTTCGCAATGCCGAGGCTCTCCCGGTCGTAGAGCAGCCCACTCACCAGCACGATCGGCGCCGAATAGAAAGCGGGTGGCAGGGCATCGATGCAGCGAAGCTCGAGATAGCCCCGAGGACGCACCTCGGGAAAAAGCGTTGTCAGGTGCTCGTGCCAGTCCTCCAGGGTCGCCTTCCCTTCGGTCCAGCGCGCGATGAATGCCGGGTGGTCGCCCTCGGTGTCCAGCAGCATCGCGGGCGCATTCAGCGCAAAGTCCAGGTACTCGTCCTCCGCGACGGGACCAGCGGGCAGAATGCCGGTGCGGGCCGGGTCCAGCGCGCGCCACGTCATGGCGCGCGCGCTGGCCAGCCCGGTATCGGCCCCCGCGTAGCGCCGCGAATTGGCAAAGATCGCGGTGAGGAAGGGCGCCGCAGCGTTGAGCACCCGCCAGCGCAGCATGTTCTGGTCGCCAAAATCAAAGTTCAGGTGGAACGCCGCGGTCTGCCGCATCATCCGGATTCCGGCGGGACCGATGCTGTTGAAATACCCGGCCATGCGCACGTAGCGCTCGGCAAAGAGCTGCGGCGGCACGGCCGAGATGTCGTTATGCGGATCCAGGCCGCTGTCGAGCAGAAGAATGCCGTTCTCCAGGGCGGCATTGCGCAGCGGCTGGATAACCTCCCGCAGCACCCGGAGCACCGAGGACGGCTCAGCGGCAGCGGTGCTGAACTCGATCTGCCCTCCGGGCTCGAACGACAGGGTGCCCCGGCCGGGGATCCGGAAGCGTGGCGTCCCCTTGGGAGAGACTTCCTCGATCCAACCCAGCGAGGCGCCGTAGCGGCGGAGAAATTTGCGGGACGTGACGCCCTCGCCCTCAATCGGACAGGGGAGCAGGTCCTCGGCCCGGAGGGCCAGCATCTCGATCTCGGCGCCCACCAGATCCGGTATGGCCGGTTGATCCGCGCCGAGGTTGAAGACATTGGCTCTCAGGTCTTCGCGCAGCGGCCCCACCAGCCTGCCCTGCCCCATCAATCGCGCCCGCCGGCGCGCCGGCACCAGCGCTGCAGTCATCAGGGCATACCAGCCCCGCTCATCAGTTTCCCACTTTTCAATCGCCAGGCCCGCCGCGCCCAGCAACTCTTCCAGCGAGCGGCGGCTGAATTTCCGGCTGATCTCGGTCCGGATGGATTCGCCTTCCCGAAAATCCACCTCGCCCATCCCCTGGACCATGACCGCGTGGCGCCGCCGCGCGATGAGGTGCATCTCGATCCTGGACTGCACCGGGTTGAAGAAGGCCTGGTGCCGGAAATCTCCCTCGTCAAACCTGGCGCCCAGCTCCCGGTTCAGCACCCGCAGAATGTTGAGGTTGAATTTCGCGGTCACCCCGCGAGCGTCGTTATAGGCCGCCTCCAGCACCGAGCGATCCTTCACCAGGTCGGCGCCCATGAGGAACCGGTCACCGGACTGCATGCCGGCCGCGATCCGGGTCAGCAGTGCCACCGCGTCATCATCCTCAAAATTTCCGATGGTGCTGCCGAGGAAGGCGAAGAGCGCGGGCCGGGGCATCCTGCGGGGCAGGCTCAGCTCCCGGGTCATGTCCTCGGCCACGGTAATCACCCGGAGCCCGGGATATTCCTTCCGCAGCCCGCGGGCGGTGTCCTGGAGGAAATCGGCGCTCACATCGATGGGGACGTAGGTCACCTTGCTGCCGGTATCCTGCATGGCATTGAGGATGATGCGGCTCTTCTCTGCACTGCCCGCTCCCAGCTCCACCAGCGCGAGGGGATTCGCTTCGCGAACCCAGCGCGGCATCAGCCGCTCCAGCATTCCCCGCTCGGTGCGGGTGAGGTAGTACTCCTCGAGCCCCGTGATTTCCTCGAACAGGCGGGAGCCGCGCGCGTCATAGAAGAACTTGGGCGAAAGCTCCTTCTCTTCCCGGGTCAGGCCATCCCGTACTTCCGCCAGGATGGTCTCGTTCGGGGCCCGCTGGGCCGACTGCCGGATGTCACGCATCGCGCGCGCACCGGAAGCCGCTGAAGATCTGGCGGCGGATCGGGTAGTCCCAATTGCGGAAGGTGTTGCGAATGGCGCCGGGACGAGTGGCCCAGGATCCCCCGCGAAGAACCTTGTATTCGGGCCCGAAAAACACCTCGGAATACTCCTTGTAAGGGAAACTGGCGTAGCCGGGATAGCCGGAAAAATCGGAGGAGGTCCACTCCCAGACATCGCCGATCATTCCGTAGCAGCCGATCGGCGAAACATTTTCCGGATAGGCGCCCACCGGGGCCGGCTCGAACGCGAGCTGGTCAAGATTGGCCAGCCCGGGTGCCGGGGCTTCGTTACCCCAGGGATAGTTTCGCTTCCCACCGGCGGCGGGATCCCAGGAGGCCGCCGCCTCCCATTCGAACTCGGTGGGCAGCCGCTTGTCCGCGAACCTGGCAAAGGCCTCCGCCTCGTAGTAGCAGACATGGCAGACCGGGACCTCGGGCTCGATCGCGGTCGAGCGATCCATGTAGCGGGTATGCCACTCCTCACCTTCTCGCGACCAGTACAGGGGCGCGCCCAGGTTCTCCTTCGTCTTCCAGGCCCAGCCCTCGTCGGACCAGAAGTCCCGGTGATCGTAACCACCGGCTTCGATGAACTGCAGATATCGGCCGTTGGTCACCGGAGCCTGATCGATCCAGAAGGGACGGATCCGCTGCCGGTGAAGCGGGCGCTCGTTGTCGTAGGCCTCGGCCCGGTCGTCCGTGCCAATCTCCACTATGCCGCCGGGGAAACGCACCATGTTGCCCAGCGGATCGCACGCGCTCTCCGCCCCGAGCGCCTGCGGCGGGGGAAGCGGCACCCGGCGCGGAGGATGGTAGGGTTCCCCCTGCTTCAGCTGCAGGGTTTGCAGGATGGTCTCGTTGTGCTGGTATTCGTGCTGGGCCACCATGCGATAGACGTACCCGTCCTGCAGCAACGGCTGATCGCTGTCGAGGTCAACCTCGGCCAGCTTTTGCAGCGTGCGCTCCCGCACCTCGGCCAGCAGCCGGAGGCAATCTTCGATGGTCGGCAGCGGCAGCCCGCCCCGCACCGCGCGCGGATTGCTGAAGGGATCGAAAATGCCGGACAGCCCTTCGGACCCGCTGCCGCCGCTCTCGATGTTCTGTACCAGCCAGACATCTTCGAAGTGCGCGATATGCCCGAGGTCCCAGACCACGGGACTCATGAGCGGGTTGTGCTGAATCCGGAGATCGTCCTCCGTCATCGGGCTCACCAGGAGTAGAGTCCGGGTACGGACCTCCTCCAGGATTCGGGAGAATAGTTCCTGACTGAGCTTGAGATCGGCTCGAGCGGTCATGGCACATTTAGAGGCTGGAGAAGCGCGAAGGCACGGTGAGTACCTGACTATAACGCATATACACCCGGCTGTGGTTCCCAGCCAGTGTCGGAACTCACATTGGCCGCCGCATTGACCGGAGCCGCCGCATGCAAGTCTTTTCCATAATTGGGGTTATCATCGGATATTGAAGATTGAGGATTGAGGATTGAAGATTGAACAGCCCCAAGAGCCCGGGGAGACAGAGCTTATCTTTCTCTCTGATCCGGCGCCGATCAATCTTCAATCCTCAATCTTCAATTCTCCTATGGCTGACGACATCAAGAAACCCGATTCCGACTGGAAGGCCCAGCTCACCCCGGAGCAGTACCGCGTGGCCCGGCAGAAAGGAACCGAGCGGGCCTTTTCCGGCGAGTACTGGGACAAGCACGATACGGGGATGTACCGCTGCGTCTGTTGCGGCGAGTTGCTGTTCTCTTCCGAGACCAAGTTCGATTCCGGTACCGGCTGGCCCAGCTTCTCCGCGCCCGCCACGCCCCAGGGGGTAGAGAGCGAAACCGACGACAGCCGGTTCATGCGCCGGACCGAAGTGCACTGCGCCCGGTGCGCCGCCCACCTGGGCCATGTCTTCGATGACGGCCCGGCCCCCGGTGGTCTCCGATATTGCATCAATTCCGCGTCGCTCAAGTTCGAGCCGAAAGAGAAGAAGGGTGGATAACGCCGCGCTCGAAGCGGTCGGAATCATCAAGCGCTACGGGACCGTCACCGCGCTGGACCAAGTTTCCCTCGCGGTGGCCCCGGGCGAGTGCGTAGCGCTGGTCGGGGAGAGCGGGTCGGGCAAGACGACGCTGCTTCGTTGTTTCAACCGGATGGTGGAACCGGACGGTGGGCAGGTGCTGGTCAATGGCGACGATGCCTCCCGGGTGGAACCGATTCGGCTGCGCCGGCACACCGGCTACGTGCCGCAGGAAGGTGGATTGCTTCCCCATTGGCGGGTGCTCCGCAATGCCGCGATGGTCCCCTGGTTGCTCGACCAGCCTGACGCCACGACCCGGGCCGCGGCCGCGCTCGACCTGGTGGGACTTCCGGCCGCGGAATACGGGGAGCGCTGGCCCTCAGAGCTTTCTGGCGGCCAGCGGCAACGGGTGGCCATCGCGCGGGCCCTGGCCTCGGATCCGCCGGTCATCCTGCTGGATGAACCCTTCGGCGCGCTGGATGCCATCACCCGGGGCGATCTCCAGGAAAGCTTTATCGCCCTCCGGCGCCGGGTTCCCATTACCACTCTTCTGGTCACCCACGACCTGAACGAGGCGATGCGCCTGGCCGACCGGATCGGGGTGATGCGAAAGGGGAAGCTCGAGCAGTTGGCATCCCCGCGTGAGCTGCTGGCCCATCCCGCGACCCAATACGTGCAGCGGCTACTGCAACGGGCAGGCGTGGTGGCCGGGTGAAAACATTTCGACGCGTGTTGCTGGCAGGCGCACTCTGGGCGCCCCTGCTGGGCGGGTTGAATACCCCGGTACACGCGCAAACATCCCCGCGCGCCGTCATCGTCGCGTCCAAGCCGTTCGGCGAATCGTACCTGCTGGCCGAAATGTTCGCCCAGGTCCTGGAGGCAAGGGGCCTCAGGGTGGACCGCCGGCCCGGCCTCGGCGCCACCGAGATCGCGTTCGGTGCGCTCCGAGACAACCGGATCGACGTCTTCCCCGAATACACCGGCACCGCGCTCGTCGCCATTCTCAAGCAACCGCCGATCGCCGACCGGCAGGAGGCCTTCCGCACCGTCCACCGGGAATTCAGCTCCCGCTTTGGGTTGCTCTGGCTGCCGCCGCTCGGCTTCGAGAATACCTACGCCATCGCGGTGCGGCGGGAAACGGCCGAGAAGTACCACCTGAAGACCCTTTCAGACCTCGCCCGGGCGGCGCCGTTGCTGACGGCAGGATTTACTCCGGACTTCATCGGCCGGAGCGACGGGTTGCCCGGTCTCGCGCGGGCGTATGGATTCAAGCCCAGGCAGGTGCGGTCTCTGCTCCAGGCGGTGAAATACCAGGCCCTGGCCGAAGGAAGCGTGGACGTCATCGACGGTTACTCCACCGACGGCCGGCTCGCGAAGTACGACCTTGTCGTCCTGGAAGACGAGCGGCACTTCTTCCCGCCTTATGAAGCCGCGGCGGTGTTGAGCTCCGCCATCCAGCGCGATGTGCCCGGGGTTGCCGCGGCGCTGGGTGAGCTTTCCGGCAAGCTGGACGTGGTGACGATGCGAAAGCTGAATGAGCGGATCGAGATAGACGGCGAGCCGATTCCCGACGTGGCAAGGGACGCGCTCGCCGGCCTTGGCATCCTCCGATCGGATTCGACCAGGGCAGTCAGCAACGTCAGGGTAAATGGATTCTTCTCCTATATGTGGGACCGCCGCGGGCAGATTCTCTCGCTGACCGGCCGCCACCTGGTGCTGGTCGCCGTCTCCCTGGTCGCCGCGATCCTGATCGCGATCCCGCTGGGACTCCTGCTGGAACGCTCTCGGAGCAGCGCGGAAGGAGTGATCCGGAGTGTGGGGCTGTTGCAGACCGTCCCCAGCATCGCGTTGCTCGCCTTCATGCTGCCGCTGCTGGGCATCGGGCTGCTCCCTGCGCTGTTCGCCCTCTTCCTCTACTCGCTCTACCCGATCCTGAGAAACACCTACAGCGGTGTGCGCGACGCCGCGCCGGCCGCGGTGGCTGCCGCCGAAGCGCTGGGCATGACACCGCACCAGGTTCTCCGCCACGTCCGGCTCCCGCTGGCCGCGCCGATCATCATGGCGGGCATCCGCACCGCGGGGGTGATCAACGTCGGCACCGCGACGCTCGCCGCCTTCATCGGCGCGGGCGGGCTGGGCGATCCGATCGTGGCCGGGCTGGCGTTGTCGGATACCCGGATGATCCTGTCCGGTGCGCTGCCGGCGGCGCTCCTGGCGCTGGTGGTGGACCTGGTGCTGGGAAGCGTGGAGCGAGGCTTGCGGATCGAGGGACTGAAGTAGGACGATGCTTTAGACAACATCTTGCCGACCGGGCTCGGAGCCCGCACTTTCCAGCCCTCTCAATTCCTGCAAGGCCGCCTCATGCGCTGGTTCCCGATTGACGGTGCACGCGTACTACTGGCCCTGGTGTCAGTCTGGGTTGCCGTTGGCGCCGAGGCCGGGGCCCAGACCTCGCCCGACTCCCGGTACCACAACTCGCGAGACCTGGGCGCCGCCCTGGAGAACCTCCGGCGCGGATCACCCCAGCTGGTCCAGCTGAGCACTCTCACCCAGTCGCCGGGAGGGTTGCCGGTCCAACTGGTTCGCCTGGCCGCGGGCGCCGACGCCGATGAGCGCCCCGCGCTCCTGGTCATCGCCAACGCCTCCGGCCCGGACGTGGTGGGCAGCGAAATCGCCCTGGGCGTGATTCGCCGCCTGGTCGCGGGATACCGCGCCGATTCGGCGGTGAAGCGGCTGCTGGATCGGCGCACCATCTACCTGCTTCCCCGGGCCAACCCCGATGGGGCCGAAGGAATGTTCGCCACGCCGATGGTCGAGCGCGTCCGCAATGCCATGCCGTACGACGATGATCGCGACGGCAGTGTCGACGAGGACGGCCCGGAAGACCTGAACGGCGATGGGCTGATCACCCTCATCCGGGTGAGCGATTCGGCCGGGGACTGGATGGCCGATTCGGCCGATCCGCAGCTGCTCCGCCAGGTGGACCGCGGGAAGGGCGAGGTTGGCGCGTACCGGGTGTACGCCGAGGGCGTGGATAACGACAAGGACGAGCGCTGGAACGAGGATCCGGCGGGCGGTGTGGACGTCAACCGGAATCTCACGTACGGGTATGAGTTCTTTACCGAGGGCTCCGGGAGCGGACCCATCGCGACGCCCGAGTCCCGGGCTATCGCACAGTTCTTCGTGGACCACGCCAACGTCACCGCGGTGTACGTGCTGGGTCCGCAGGACAACCTGATCAAGGCGTGGGAGTACAAGAAGGAATCGCCCGGGCCGGACGGAGCGGCGCTGCCGCTCACCAACGTGATGCAGAACGACGACCCCTATTTCGCCGAGGTCTCGAAACGCTACCAGGAGCTGACGGGACTGGAGAAGGGGCCGGCATCAGCAGAACTCAAGGGTGATCCGCTCTCGTTCAGCTATTACCACATGGGACGGTTCGCCTGGGGCACCCGGTCGTGGTGGATTCCCGAAATGCCGGCCGACACCAGCAAGGCGGCGCCCAAGCTCGACCCCAAGGATCCGCTCAAGGACGAGCGCAACGCGCTCCACTGGCTGCGCGCCAACCGGCCCGATGCGGTGATCGAGTGGAAAGAGATCACCGATACGGATTTCCCGGGCCGCAGGGTCGAAGTGGGCGGCTTCCGGCCGTTCGCGTTGATGAATCCGCCCGACAGCCTGTTGGATACGCTCGCGGTGGTCCAGGCCCGATGGGTTCGTGAGCTGGCAGACCTGCTTCCGGCCATCGTGATCCGGGATGTGAAGGTGGAGCAGGTTGGAGCCGGGGTCTTTCGGATCAAGGCGAGGGTGGCCAACCTGGGCTACCTGCCCACGGTTTCCCAGATAGGAGGACGGGTACGCTGGCCCCGGCGGATTCGAGTCGAGCTGACCACCGACGGACAGCAGGTCGAATCAGGCCGGAAGATCCAGCTGCTGGACGCGATCCCGGGAAGCGGCGGATCCACCGAGGTCAGCTGGATCGTCACCGGCCGGGCCGATTCCCGGGTGACAATGAAAGCGTCGAGCCCGGTGGCGGGAAGCGCCACCCAGGCCATCACCCTTCGCCCCTCGGGGTCACGATGACACGTCGTCGAGTCGGCAAGACAATCGTGGCACTCGCGGTGCTCGTCGGCGCGGTGGCCACGCCACTTCAGGCCCAGGCTGGTGCGCTGGCCGCCCTGGGTTCGCCGCCCAATCCGAGAGTTCCCACCAGCTGGGACCGCTATTACGACCACGCCGGCATCGCCGAGTTGGGCCGCCGGTTACAGGCGGCATATCCCGACCGGTGCCGGTTCAGCTCGATCGGCAAGAGCTATGAAGACCGCGAGATCTGGCTGCTCACGGTGACCAACTTCAAGCACGGCGATCCGGACCAGAAGCCGGGGATGTATATCGACGGCAACATCCACTCCAACGAGATCCAGGGCACCGAGATCGCGCTCTACACGGCGTGGTATCTCTGCGAGATGGCGGACCGGGTGCCGTACCTGGACAGCCTGCTGAACGACCGGGTGTTCTATATCGTCCCCACGATCAACCCGGATGGCCGCGAGGATTTCCTCCATCAACCCAACACGCCGCACTCGCCGCGCAGCGGAGTCGCGCCGCGGGACAACGACGGGGACGGGATGGTGGATGAAGACGGGTATGACGACCTCAACGGCGACGGCTTCATCACCATGATGCGGCGCCGCAATCCCAACGGGCGCTGGATCGTCTCGCCGGAGGATCCCCGCCTCATGATCCAGGCCGCTCCCGACAAGCCCGGCGAGTATGAATTGCTGGGCTCCGAAGGCTACGACAACGACGGGGACGGCGAAGTGAACGAAGACGGCGTCGGCTACTACGATCCCAACCGGAACTGGCCCTGGCGCTGGCAGCCGCAGTACATCCAGGGCGGGGCGGACTACTACCCCACGTCGCTGCCGGAAACCCGGGCGGTGATGGCGTTCGTCGAGGCGCATCCCAACATTGCCGGCGCCCAGAGTTATCACAACAACGGCGGAATGATTCTGCGGGGACCCGGCGTGCCGCAGGACAATTACCGGCCCCAGGACATCCGGGCATTCGACCAGATCGGGCGCGTCGGCGAGCAGATTCTCCCCGGTTACAAGTACATGGTGGTCTGGAAGGATCTCTACACGGTATGGGGAGGCGAACTGGACTGGCTCTACGGCGCCCGCGGCATCATCACCTTCAGCAACGAGGTGTGGACCGCCTTCGAATACTTCGACAAGGATCCCGCCAACGAGCGCTACGATGACCCGGACTACAAGTTTGACCGGCTCCTGCTGATGGGCGAGGCGGTGGTGCCCTGGACCCCGGTGCAGCATCCCCAGTATGGCGCCATCGAGGTGGGAGGGGTGAAGAAGCAGTACACCCGCGCGGTGCCCGGCTTCCTGCTCCCTCGCGAAGCACACCGCAACATGGCGTTCACCATCTACCAGGCGGGCCAGATGCCGCTGGTCCGGGTGGATTCGATCGTGGTGCGGCGGCGGGAAGGCGGCTTGAGCGAG
>JBDTTZ010000412.1:0-2450 GCA_040008015.1 Gemmatimonadota bacterium | reverse complement strand
AGCAACGGCGTGGGTGAGATTCGAACTCACGAAGGAGTTTCCCCCTTGGCGGTTTTCAAGACCGCTGCCTTAAACCACTCGGCCACCACGCCAGCGGCCGAAAAGTAGCGAGTCACCAGTCACGAGTCACCAGAGCACAAGAAAGAGGGGCCGATCCCGGGATCAGCCCCTCTTTTTGCACCATCCTGCCGATCTACTCGTCGTCGAATTCGTCTTCCAGGTAGTCGAATTCGAAGTGCGATGCTTTCACCGTGGTTGGCCCCTGGGGAGTCTCGATCCGGGCCAGCCGCTCGCCCAGCAGATTGGTCATTCGCTGGGTCACGCCGGGCCACAGGGGCGCGACTTCGTACCAGCGGTTGTGGTTAAGAGTGGGGTAATTCATGGAGTCCATCGGTTTGACGCGAGCGCGGGTACGTGCCATGGGGACCTCCGCGGGGAGAAAAGCTCTGCGATTTGCGAGGCAGAGCCGGGGTGGTGGTTTGCCTGTCCGGGTGGGGTCCGGTACGTAAGTCGCGGCGAGATGAAGTGTTGGCGCCAGCCTTGCACAACAAGCAGATCCGCGGGGACGTATCAGTCGCAAGGAGCGAACCACCCCTCCTGAAGCAAAACCGACTAATATCTGGGCGATGAACAATTTCCCGACATTGCAGGACTTGCCAATCCTGGCCGGTTCCCGCTATATGAGATCAGTGTCGGAAGTCCTTCAATAGCAACGTAGTTGTGGCGTTTTCGCTACAGCGGCAAGGTGGCTCATGCGGCGGTTGGTATTTTCACTGGTAGTGTGCGGTTTCCCTCTCGCGCTTCAGGCGCAGGTACCCCGGTTGGATCCTACCGCGGGCCGGGCGGCTCCGCAGGAGACTGATTCCGTCCGAGTGATGACTGCGGAAGACAGCGCCGCGCGTATCGGCCGCATCACGGCCTCCAAGAAACCCTTCCACGAGTGCACGGGGTACGCCTTTCAGACCTGCGGCAGCGGGGAAACGGCTGCGCGACTTTCGCTCGACGGCACGGCCTACGGCGTCCTGATCAGCGTGGCCGATCGGACCGGTGCGCCACGCCCGATATTTCTGTGGAGGCTTTCGGGGAGAGTCGGCATGGGAGGCCTGGGCGACGATGAGGAGGGCGGTGGAGGTCGAGGCGGTGGAGGAAAGCCCAAACGTTCCCGGTCTCGTAAGGGCGGCTGATTACTCACCGCCCCGCAGGTTGTGCTGAATGGCGGCGGCCACCGAGTCGGCCCGGGTCGCCAGGATAGAATCCCCCCGTTGGCGATAGACCTCACCCGCGATCGAATAGATCAATCGTTCCACCTTCAGCATCGGATCGGAAGGCCGGTCCACCCATCCCCTCGGACGGTCCCTCGTCACCGCGTCGTTGTGGTACACCTTCCAGAACAGCGCGCTGCTCTGGGGAACACTCAGGTGGCCGAACCCGGGGATCAGGACGATACTGTCGCTGGCGGTGACCGGGACGGGATTCAGCCGGCGGACCAGGCCCTCGGTGACCAGGTACGCGCTCAGGCCGAGCTTCTGGTCGGGATAGTTGCCGTCGCTCCAGCTGAAGTAGATGGGGCGCTTGCCCAGGTTGTCGCGAATCAGCAGGGCAGTGGCCAAGTCGGATTTCTCGAGGTAGTCATCGCCGAAGGTGAGGAGCACGCTGCCGACCGGGGTCTTGCCGGCAGGAGACCGGATGATCAGGGGAATTGAGTCCAGCTCGCGCTCGGTGAGGGTAAACACCGGATTGGTCGGCCTGGGAACCGACTTGTCCCGCCAGATCACCGCCGCCCTGGACGCGTCGAATTCGGGAGTGACCCGCCGCCGCAGCTGGCGCAGGTGCCAATCGGTGTTCATCAGGGAGAGGTTCGCGAGCGTGACGTCTTGCCGTACGCCCTCGACCTCCTGGGCATACCAGAGCGGGAAGGTGTCGTTGTCGCCGGCGGTGATGAGGATGGCGTAGGGCGGGACCGATTCCAGCATGTCCACCGCGACATCGCGTGCCAGCGTCTCGTGGGCGCGGGAGGCCGTCACCCGGTTGGCAAACAGGGGAATCAGCGCCAGGACCAGCACCGGGCTGGCAAGGGCCCATCGGGTCCTGGGTGATCCCCGGTCCCGGAACCACCCGGCGATCATACTCACCAGCGCGCCGAATCCGAGCGACACCATGAGACCCCAGGCCGAGAACGAGGCGACGAAGAAGTAGTCCCGCTCGCGCACCTCGCGCGCCAGGGTTCGCTCGAGGTGATACGAGTAACCGTATTTGAAATTGAGATAGTAGATCAGCCCGACGGTAAATGTCAGGATCATCACTGTGGCGCCGGCCGCGGCTTCCTTATCGCGGCTCCAGAGCGCCATCAGCCCGGCCAGCCCGAGAACCAGGAAGAGAGTCGTAGCGACGCGGCTGAACCAGGCACAGCTGGCGCCGAAACCGCGGGTGCAGTCCCCGGCGAACTGCCA
>JBDTTZ010000411.1:0-3767 GCA_040008015.1 Gemmatimonadota bacterium | reverse complement strand
GGGACCGGCTCGCGGAGCTGGTCCAGCAGATCGAGGGCGGCCTGGACCCGGGGCAGTCCTCCCGCGGTGCCGGTGAGCGCGCCAAGGGCTTCGATCAGGGCGTCGCGCGCGGCGTCGGCCAGGGCGGTCTCGCCATGGCCCAGCTTCGACAACTGGTCCGGCGAGAGCGCCTTCGCCACCAACCCGCGCCGTTGTGCCCGCTGCAGCAGCTGGAGATGCCGGTCCCACAGCGCGGCTTCTTCGACCACCCAATTGCGGGCCGCCAGGGACGGTTCATCGGAATCGGCCGAGACGACATAGCGCCGATCCCGGCAGTTGACGGTTGCGCGGTACTCTCGGCCGGTCCGGCGCTGGGTCAGGTGAACCCGGACGCTGGCGGCCGTTTGGCTGGTAACCTCTGCCTCGTATCCCGCCGCGGCTCCCTCCGATGGTTGTACTCCGGCGCCGCTGAGTGCCGCCAGTCCTGCCGCGTGCCGGGCCTCTTCGGGAATGGCCGGCTTCACCTTCGTTTGATAGATCTGCCGTGCGTTCCCCGCTGCCGGGTCGTTGCTCTGGGCCTTTGCCAACCGTTCCAGCAATCCCGCTTCCAGCCGCGGGCCATGGGTTCCGGCCAGCTCGATCGCGCGGGCGGCATACTTGAGAACCTGGATCGGCTCGATCCTCGCGATGTCATCAAAGAACCAGGCGCACGAAGTGAACAGCAGCAGCGCGTGCCGCTCCATCTCGAGCAGCTCGCGGGTGCGCACATCGCTCCCGGGAGGGGCCGCTCTCAGGTTCGGGTTGTAGCGATTGCGCGCCGCCCACACGTCGCCCAGCAGCGGGGTGCCCTCGCGCTCGTAGATCTCGTGCAGCTGCGACGCCAGCCAGTCCATCGACCCCCGGAGCACCGCGCGCCACTTCTGCTGGGTCGGGAGCTCGGGGGCGATCTTGCACCCGCATTCCGATCGCCAGCGCTCGATTCCATGGGCGCAGCTCCAGCTGGTCGGCGCCACCAGGTGGACCAGATCCGTCGCGGGCTCGCGGGCCAGCCGGGCGGTAAAGTTTTCCAGCCGGACCTGGGTTCCGCCGGCCGGCCGGGGAATCCGGAATTCGCGGATCACGTGGGCCAGCGCCATCTCCCCGAACTTGTGATGGTGGCCGAAGGTTTCGCCATCGGTCGCGACCGCGACCACGCCACCCGGCATGGCGGACGCCTGGGTTTCAATCCGGCTGACCCAGCGGACGGCGTCCCGGATCAATGCGCCAAAGGCGACCTCGCTGGCCATCCCGCCGTCGTAGAAGCAGAGCGAGATGGTGCGGCCGCTGCGGGTACGATACAGCCCGGGGCGGCCCCCGGGCGGCAGCGGCGTCGCCTGGTGGGGCGCCAGGATCGTAAACTGGATTCCTTCCTCCGCCAGCACATCCAGGGTCTCTTCATCCACCGCCGTCTCCGGCAGCCACATGCCTTCCGGTTCCCGGCCGAAACGGCGGCGAAAATCCGCGATCCCCCACCGCACCTCGGTGGTCTTGTCGCGCCGGCTGCTCAACGGGAGAATGACGTGGTGATACGGGTGGGCCAGGGCGTTGCCGACTCCAAAGCGCTTGACGCTTTCCCGGTCGGCCTCGAGCAGCTGCTCGTAGGTGGCGGGCGCCGCCTGCTCCAGCCAGGTGAGCAGGGTCGGTCCGAAATTGAAACTGGTCCACGACAATGTATTGATCATCTCGGCGATATGGCCGGTCCGTCCCATCACCCGGGCGGCTTCCACCGCGCGATAACACTCCTGCTCGATCCGCTGGTTCCAGTCGTGAAACGGCGCCGCGGAAAGCTCGACTTCGACCTCTTCGAGCCAGGGGTTCTCCCGCGGCGGCTGGTAGTAGTGTCCGTGAATGACGAGGGAAACCGGGAGGGAGCTGGTCATCCAATCATCCTATCGCTCATCATCCAATGAGAGACGCGTGCACCGCATCGAGAACCTGGGGAAACACGTCGTCCTGCAGCCGAAACTCCTCAGCCATGCGCCCCGCACTCTCGAAATCCCCCCCGCTCAACCCCGTCACCAGCGCCTCCACCCGGTCGCAATGCCCGGCAAACCGCTGCTCGGCGTAATCACCGGCTGCCCCGGTGGTCACGATGAAGGGCCAATCCGAGGCCTGGGCCAGCAGCAGCTCCCGCGCGGCCTGGGCCAGCACCGGGTGGCTGGCCGAGCTTCGTAGCGCGTCCGGCGCGGCATTCCAGAAGGCGGTTTCCAGGTCCCACAATCGCAGCCACATCCACTCGGTCTTCGGGTTCATCCACATCGAGAAGTTACCATTGGCGCCCCAGGAGCCTTCTTCCAACTCCAGGAGCAGCTCCGGCGGGTGGTCGGCAAGGTGTTGGGATGCGGTCGCCGCCTTTACGCCCGCCCGTCGGGACAGGACCTGCCAGACCTGGCCCAGGAACTCGGGACCCTCGTGCCACCAGTGTCCGAACAGCTCGGTATCGAAGGGCGCAACGATGACGCCGCCCGGTACAGCACGGTCTCGCGCGGTTTCGGTCAGCAGCGCCGCGAAGTGACGGGCATGGAGTCCAGCCCGGCGCCGCGCGGAGTCGGGACGGTAGGGCTGCTTGTCTGCCAGGTCGCTGTTGCCGGCACTGACCCGCCACAGCCGGAGTCCCTCGGGCCAGCGAATCTTGTGGAACTCGAGATAGGCTGCGTCACCAGGGTAGCCGTCGTAACGACTCCAGACCTGGCGAGTGGCAACGGGATCCCGGACCAGGACGTCGAGCGACCGCTGGCTGGAAAGGTGGTAACCGAGATACGGCGAGTGCCGGGGCGGCTCGGAGCTGGAAACCGGAAGCAGCTCACGCTCGAGGTCCGCCGTTCCATACACCTCGTGCGCACGTCCGGCATGCGCCAGGTGCGAGTCGGTCAGGAAGAACTGGAAACCGGCGTGGGCCAGGTGCTGGTCCAGTCCCCGGCCGTATGCGCATTCGGGAAGCCAGCACCCGCGAGGAGCCCGCCCGAAGCAGCGCTGATGCTCCTGGCGTCCCATCAGCAGTTGAAGCCGTACACTGGATTCCCGGCCGAGGAGCGGCAGCAGGCCGTGGGTGGCGGCGGATCCAAGCAGCTCCAGCCGTCCCCGTTCCTCCAGTCCCCGGAATGCGGCGACCAGGTCGCCGTTCAGCTGAGCGAAGTAGTCGGCCAGCCGGTGGTAGCGCCGGAGCCAGTACTCCGCCACCGGAACCAGCTCGGCCTCGCCGGAAGCCTGGAGGGTGTGCATCGCCGTTTCCGCCGCGGCGATCCGGTGCTCGAAGTAATGCTCCAGCTCCGGCCGGAACGCGGGGTGGCTCAGCTGGTTGGCCAGCACCGGGGTGATGCCGAGGGTAATCGGGGCGGAAGTACTTTCGGTTTCGAGATGCTGGAGCTGTTCGAGCAGGGGGAGGTAGCTGTGGACCGTCGCTTCCGAGAGCCAGTCGCTGCCGTGCGGCCAACGGCCGTGATTCAAAACGTAGGGAAGGTGACTGTGCAGGACGAACACTACGTCCATGCGGATCAGGCCTGGACCGGTGGGCTGGCCAGCACGCGTTTGTAGAGTTCGATGTACTTCTCGCCCGATCGGTCCCAGCTGAAGTCGCGGGTCATGCCTTCCCGCATCAGCCGCTGCCAGACGTCCTCGTCGTCGTAGTAATCCATCACGGCGCGGGCGACCCGGAGCAGGTCCTCCGAAGAGTATTCGTCGAACAGGAAGCCGGTCACTCCGTCTTCGACCGTGTCCGCTATGCCGCCGACCCGCCGGGCCAGCGGCAC
>JBDTTZ010000410.1:0-21624 GCA_040008015.1 Gemmatimonadota bacterium | reverse complement strand
GATGTCCTGAACCACGAATTCACCCAGGTGGGAGGGGTGTTTGAGCTCCGGGACGGGCGCATCCTGGTCAGCGACCGGCGGGATGAAGCGGTGCTGGTCGCTGACGTGACCACCGGGCGGACCCAGCCGGTGGGGCGGAAGGGGTCAGGGCCGGAGGAGTACCGGATGCCGGGGCGATTCAGCCGGTGGCGGGGCGATTCGATCCAGATGAACGACCAGGGCAATGCCCGGCTCGCGATCATCGGTCCCGATCTCAGGATCCACCGCACCTTCGTGCTCTCGGTGCCGGGACTTCCCACCACGGTGGCGCCGCGGGGTATCGATTCCCACGGGCGGATGTATGCCCAGGTGCCCCGGTGGGCAGCATCGAGCCTTTACGGCGTGCACGGCGATTCGGCTCCCATCGTGCGGGTGACGGCGCCCGGCCGGCCCGCCGAAGTGGTGACGTGGGTACTGCTTGCCGCGGATCCGGGTCCGGTCAAGAAAGGCCTGCCCTATGTGCCGTTTTCGCCAGAAGACATCTGGAGTTTCTCACCCGACGGCCGGCTGGCCATCGCGCGGAGCAATGACTATCACGTCGAATGGCGCGACGCGGAGGGACGGGTGACGAAGGGACCGGCCAACGCCTTCCTGAAGATCCCGGTCGCCCAGATCGACAAGATCGCCTACACCCGGCGATTCATGGAGACCACGACAATCGGAGGGCGGGGAAGCGGTTCGACAATGCCCAGCGGCGAGTCTCCCCTACCTCCTGAGATGCTGGAGGCCCATGCCATCGAAGAAATGGCGCGGGTCAACCCCTTCGCCCCGGTCAAACCGCCATTCACCGATGCCATGCCGCTGGTCGCGCCCAACGGAGAGTTCTGGGTGGAGCGCTCGGTCTCGGCGACCGTCCTGCCGCTCTGGGATGTGTTTGATGCTTCGGGTCAGATGGTCCGGCGATACCAGGCGCCGCCCGGCCGCCGGCTGGTGGCGCTGGGGAAGGGAACCGCGTACGCGGTGGTGCAGGATCGGGATGGATTGGAGAAGGTGGAGCGGTATCGGCTGCGGTAGGCCGACCTTCGGCGAAAGCCGCCCCGGCTTTAGCCGGGGGGCTCGGTCAGTTCCTTGACTCGCTCCCGAATTCTCCGCCGCTGTCCTTCCGTCAGCATGTCCTGGGCGACCACGTCCCGCATGATTCGAGCGCCGAAGGAGTAACCTCTCGCGTCCGAAACCAGCCACCGGGTCCACTCCAGCTCGTCCAACGCGGCCACCAGGGCGGATCCTGGCTGGTCGAGGAACCGGCCCATCAACTCCGCGTCGAACCGCCGGTCCAGGACGGACGCATACCCGGTGACCAGCTGCGCCAGCTGGCTGAGCCGGCGAAACCGCACCCGGATCGCCGCGACAACCGCGGCGGGAAGGTCGGCCGGCAGCGAGTGATCCAGGGTCCGAAATGGGCTGGGCCAGGTCTGGGCCGTCCCTGCAAGGTCGAGTCCCGCCGCCACCGCCCGAAACAGCTCGGCCGCCAGCAGGGGAATGCCCGCCGAGTCGGTCGCGACCCGGCGACAAAGGCGCTCGAGTTGGGGATCGGTGTAGCGGGGGAACCACCAGCGGGCCAGGGTGCGCAGATCGGCTGAACTGAGCGCGCCCAGGGTGACGCTTCCGCCGGGGATATTTCTCCCGACGGATGCTTGGAGCGCGTCCAGCTCGGTGCGCGCCGGCTCCGGCGTCGCGGCGACGATCACCAGCAGGGGGCTCCTGGCCAAGTCGCGCAGCACCAGGTCGAGCGCCTCGAGCGAATCCCGGTCGGCCCATTGGGCATCGTCGAGAACCAGCACGGCCGGCTGTTCCTCCAAGCCGACCTGGAGAATCTCGACCAGCGCCCGGGCCGAGGAAATCGGCGTTGCGGTGATGTGGCCGTATGTCTCCTGCCACTGGGGATCCGCCCCGGCAAAGGCGACCAGCGCTTCGGGCCGCGAGGCGCGAATTCCTTTCATCGCCAGCAGGCCGCCACGCGCCAGTCCGAACAGCAGGCTCTCCGGTTGCTGCTGATCGGCTTCCACGGCCCGCACCGCGAGGACGGCCGCGCCGTCCAGCTCGAAGCGAGTGCCCAGCTCGTCGAGCAGGTGAGTCTTGCCGATTCCCGGCTCGCCCTGGATCATCACCAGCGCGGCACGGCGCCGGCTGCGGGCGGTCTCCCACTCTTTCAGGATGAGCTGCATTGGCGGGCCGCGACCCACCAGCGGGGGGACCGCCTCGACCTCGGCCGTGATCGGCCGGGGTCGATGGCCGCCTTTCCGAATCCGCTCGACCAGCTCGAGCGTTTCCGCCTCGGGCGAAGCGGACAGGTCCTCCGTCACCTGTTGCTGGTAGGTTTCGAACCGCTCCAGGGCCGTGGTGCGATTGTCGTCCAGGGCGAGTGCCCGAAGCAGGAGGCGAAGCAGCGGCTCCGCGAAGCTGTCGAGCCGGAGGCCGCGGTCCGCCACGTCCACCGCGTCTTTGACGGCGCCCGTTGCGAGCAGCTCCCGGGCCCGTTCGGTGAGCGCCTCGGAGGCGCGCCGGGTCCACGCCCGCCGCTCGGCATCCAGCCAGTGCTGGAATTCCGGCCCATCGGGAAGCGCGAAGCCTTCCATGAATTCACCCGCGATCAGGGCATCGGCCCCCGCCCAGTCCTTCGCGTTCATCCGCTCCACCAGCAGGTCGGTGTCGAGGGTGATGGCCTCGGGGGCCAGCCGTACCTGCTGTGCATTGGTGGAAAGCGCCGATTCTCCGAGGCCGCGACGGAGGACCCGGAGCGCCTCGTTCAGCGAATGCCGCGCGGCGCTCTCCGGGCTGTCGCTCCAGAAGAGGCCGACCAGGTGTTCGCGGGTTCGGGTCTGGGGCGATCGCGCGAGGTAAATGAGGAGGGCGAGCGGCTTGCGCCAGAGCATCTCCGCCGGCGCCGGATTACCATGAATGCTGATTTCGACGGGGCCCAGCGTACGGCAGAGGATCATTGTCTGCAGGGTGAGCGGGCGAGTTGGGCCGCGGCCCTGTCGGCCAGGACCTGGAGAGCGGGCTCCGCGCGATTCCATAGCTGGGTGACCCGGAGCAGTTGGGCACACCCCTCTGGGAAGTGGCCGCCTTCCAGGTTTACCCGGGCTCGACGCAGCCGCGCGATGTTGCCCACTGCCCAGTCCACCTCGATCGGCTGGATCTCGCCGGTCGGCTCACCCGCGAGGTCGCTATTCTCGTACCAGGACCACGCCTGGTCGGCTAGCAGGAATTGATTGGACTTTGCCAGCCAGTCGCCGCGTTCGAGCCCGAGCACCGCTCGCGCGAACGGGTCACCTACCCGGCCCGCCGAATCGAACGCGAGGACTGGCAGGCTGACGCTCAAGGCCGCCGCGTAGTTGCCATGCACTCGGGCGAGAGTGTCGCTGTCAAGGAGAGTACGCAACCTTCGCGCGACGGCGTCATGAGAATGAGAACTCAGGGTACCATAGTACTCGTGGAAGCCGCGCCAGTCACCCGCCGCCGCGGCATCGAGGGCGAGGGTCCAGGCCGCCCGAACCGCAAAGGAGTCGTTCGCCAGCATCGTGGTGAGCAATCGGCGGCCCCGGTCGATCTCTTCCGGCGGTAGCTGGTACCATCCCATCGCCGGAGGAATCACCCGCCACTGGGCGCGATGCAGGTCGGACTCGGTGGAGGCCCGCAGCGCCTGTGCCCGGTCGAAGTGGGTGAGCGCCTCCAGTGGACGCCCCAACGCGACCAGCGCTATTCCCTGTCCGCTATGGGCACTAGCCCGCTGGATGTCAAAAGGCGACAGCGAATCAATCAGTCGCCCATACTTGAGCTGAGCCTCGGGGATGTCAAAGGAAATCGCCCAGCGGAAAGCTCTGACAATCTGCCCCAGGATCTTCGGGGTGATTGTCTTGAGGCTGACCTCCTGGGGCGCGAAACGCTCAGCAAATGCCAGCTGAAGGAAGTACGACATGTCGATGTCGGAACCCGAAGTGCCGATCGGAACCACGCGGAGCTGATTGTTCAGGGCATTCTTTGCCCCTTGCAGGTCGCCCAGGCGAACCTGGATCCAGCCGATGTGAAACCAGGCCGCCGCCATGCTCGAATCGTTGGCTAGGGCCGATTCCAGCTTTGACAGGGCGTCGGTAAGGGAGCGGCCCGCCAGGGGACCCCGGTGCATCAACTCGTCGCCATAGAACAGCCAGGCGATCCCGTCGGTGGGGTATTTGGTGACGGCGGCCTCGTACAATTGAAAGCGCCGGTTCACGTTCGGCTCCACCTCGGCCTCCAACAGGAGCCGGTCCAACTCACCCAGGCGCTGGCCATAGTTCTTCAGCAGCGGCTTCAAATCGACGCTGACGACCAGTCGCCGCCACCGCTGCACGTTTGCCAACCGCCATTTCGCGAGCGCAAAGGTGGGGTCTTGCCTCACCGCATTGGAATAGTGGGTTTCCGCGTCCTCCCAGCGCACCTCGCGGAAATTGATCTCGCCGGTAATGAATTCCTGATTGGCCTGAGGCGATGGAGACAGGGTGGCGAGGTCACGATTCTCGATTACTCGCACCAGGTTCACCATGATGCGATTGGCGAGTTGGTTGCTGATGGCGGCCAGCGAATCTGGCCGGCCCTTCACCGTCGCCAGCCACAGATCCTTGGGGCCTCGCTGGATGCTGACTTGCACCTCGAAGCTGTCACCCACCGCGTCCACCCGGCCGTGGATCCTGGTCTGTGCCTTGTTGATGAAGTTGGAGCTGAGCCCCAGGATTTGAAGGCCGCCGGTGCCGCGCAGCTGGGAGTAGAGGAGCTCCGCCAGCTGGCCGGGCACCATCGTGTCGACCCCGGGGCCGGGCTCGAATTGCATGATGCCGATGGTTCCCAACTCCGGCTGGGGTCGGGCGAAGTAATACCCGGCGGCAGCGGCGATGATAGCCGCGGTGCCCAGCGACATCCAGAAGACCAATCGAGGCCGAGTGGCGGCCTTGAGCGCGCGAATAAAGGACGGGGCATCGGGCCAGCGCTCACTCGGCGCCTTGGCCAGCGCCCGGCGAAGCACCTGGGCCAGCCGGCGGGGCACCTTCGACCAGTCCGGAGTATCGACCGATCCCTGCAACAGGCGCTTGCCGCACATCGCCTCGTACAGCAGGAGGCCGACGGCGTAGATATCCGTCGACTCGGTGACCTCGCTTCCTTCCCACTGTTCCGGCGCCATATAAGCCGGGGTGCCGATCATCTGGGCCGGCTTTGTGAGCACGGAGCGGTCACCCGTGAGCCCCTTGGCGATCCCGAAATCAGCGAGGACGGTGCGCTGGTCCACCAGAAAAACGTTAGCCGGCTTTACATCGCGATGAATCACCTTGTTCTTGTGACTGATCGCGAGCGCGCTCAGGAGATCGATCCCCATGTCCACCGCTTCACGGGGCGACATCGGGCCGCGGGAGAGCCGGGTCTGCACCGTCTCTCCTTCCATCCATTGCATGATGTAATAGTTGAGATCCTGGCCTTGCGAGCTGACCTGGTAGACCGGGACGATCGAGGGGTGGCTGAGTTGGGCCAGGATCTGGGCTTCGCGGCGGAACCGCTCGACCATTTCGGCCGTGGCCTCCGGCGGGAGAATCTTGACCGCGACCGGGCGGTTAAGCGAGAGGTCCTGGGCCCGGAATACGGTCCCCATGCCTCCCTTGGCAATCTCTCCGTCGACGCGAAAGGTGGGACCCAGCGCGCGTCGAAGACGCTCAATCACTGAGGCCGCTTCAGGAGAATCGCCGGGCACGGTCAGGCCGTTGAGTTGGGGTGACCAGGTATACCGCCTGTCTCCGCTCAGGTCAAGAGAATGAAGGTATCGAGGTCAACCCGACCACTGGGGCAAGGACTGAAGTACCGCCACCCGGTCGTCGCGCCGCTGCAACAGCCGAGGCCACGCGAGCAGCAACATCGAACGTCTCCATTGCGGTACCGGAGGCAAGCTCGTGAGCGGGGAGGTCAAGGGGGAATCAAGGCGTGCAGGTCGGCGTCCCGACGCGACCAGGACGGCAGCGATCGACAAACAAAAGCCCCGCTCTCCATTCGGAAAGCGGGGCTTTTCACGGTCGCATACCGGGCGCACATCGGTGCGCCTCTACGTGTTTTACTGCCCGAATCCCGGCGGCATCCCGTACCCGCCACCGCCCAGACTCGCCTTCAGCATCTCGGTGTAGATCAGCTTCGTCAGCCATCCCGTCACAACCAGCATCACCGGAATGGCGATCGTCGCCATGCGCTCCGAGATCTTGTTGATCCGGGTGATCCCGGCGAAGAGCATGAGGATGGTCAGGGTGATGGCGAAGATGGAAAGGAAGTACATGGTATTGCCCATCGAGCTGGGGCCCAGGAGGGACATGAGAAGCATCATCAACCCAAACGGCAGCAATGCGGCGCCCGCCATGAAACTGTCGCTCCCCAGCGCACCTTCACCGCGGAACACGGTGCGTACCCCGGCGGCCGCCGCGAACAGGGCGACGAAGGGGACCACGGCAATGACCAGGATCTTGAGGAATCCGCCGACCCCCGGGAAGAACGCCGAGCCCATGATCCGGTACACGCTGAGCACGATGCAGAGCGCGAACACCACCCCGAAGGTGATCCCGACCGCCAGTGCCTTGCCGGCCCCCAGTCCGTCGTAGGCCTCGGAGAGTCCCCCCACCGGGTTGGTGGCGAAGGTCTTGAACGCGCCGAACGCGTCCGAAGAGGCGGACTTCATGCGGTCAACTCCGGCGCCGGCCACCATGGTGCGGGGGGCGGCTCCGGCAAACGATGTCCCGCAACTGGAACAGGCCACGGAGTTGTCGGGGAGCTGGGTGCCGCATTTGGGACAGAACATGGGCGGTGGTCCTTTCAGAGCGTAGTGAGGGCGGGTGGGCGGGGCTATTCTACACTAATTCCGCGCCTTCGCCAGCCCCAGCAGCAGCACCAGGATCACCCCGGTCGTAAACCCGCCGATATGCGCCATATAGGCGACGCCTGAGGCCTCCCCGGCGGGGGACGCCACCTGGCTGAAGACCTGGAGCAGGATCCAGAATCCCAGGACCACGATGGCCGGCATGGCGGTGATCACCCGGACCAGCAGCACCCGGACCCGGTTGCGGGGGAACTTGATGGCATACGCCCCCAGCACCCCGGCAATCGCGCCGGATGCGCCCAGGCTCGGGATGTAGCTGTTGGGAGCGAAGAACACCTGGGCCAGGCTGGCCGCGATTCCGCAGGCCAGGTAGAACACCAGGTAGCGGCCGTGGCCCAGCAGGTCTTCGATGTTGTCCCCGAAAATCCAGAGGTAGAGCATGTTGCCCAGGATGTGGAGCCAGGAGCCGTGCATGAACATCGCGCTCAGCAGCGTCAGGTAGATCGGATGGGGGCTGGGATAGAGATGAAGAGCAAAACTCTCCCCCCCAGCAGTAAGATGAAAAATCCCGCTGAGGTCTACGCCGTGGGTGATCTCATAGGGGACCGTGCTGTAGCCGTTGGTGAAGGGGTCCCCGGCGGAAAGCTGGATGAACCAGACGATGGCGTTGACGGCGATAAGGACGAAGGTGACATACGGCGTGGTCTTGCGGAGGGAGTTATCATCGCCCAAAGGAAGAACCATAAGGCGCTCCAGACAGAAAGAAATCCTGGTAATCGGGAGTAACTGAAAGTAACTGCAAGTCACCGAAAGTAACCAAAAGTTGTCGTACTTACTTGCTGTTCCTTGCTGTTAGGGCAGCGCCGTGCTCGCCAAGTGGACCGACAACAGGTACGACCCGGGACGGGTGGATCGGATGGTCGGTCACGCACTTCATATCACCTATGATGACGGGGACGAGCGGTAGACCAGCTGGGCGGGGATCGCGGTGCGGTGACCTCACCCCCAACGTGTTCTCCCTTTACCCAACCCGGTGGAGGAAGAGAGGGGAGGCGGGTCTAGCGTTTTTGCGTTTCAGATGCATACTATAGACCCCCGCTCACAATGAGGGCAGCCATGCACCGGGGTCGAATTGAGGAATTGAAGCGTGCGGAAAAAGAGGCCGCTGAACGGGTGCACGCCGCCACGAAGGCGGACCCCTACGATCCGGCCCGGTATCATCGTGCACTGGTAGAGTGGAAGTCGGCGCGGCTGGCGCTCCGCAGTTTGGGAGTGTCGGTACCGAAGATGGTCCCCAGCTCAGATCCTGCTGAGCGTCCCCGCAGGACAAAGAAAGACGGGTAGCGTCGGGGATCTCATTGCCGGTGCCAATTAAGGAGCAGCCCAGAGACCGACAAGAAAACGGCATCTGCTCTTCGGCGTTCCTCGCAATTGCTCGGCGCCCTCGGCGGTAAAGCGCCTCGAAGTCCAGATCTGCTACCAGGCTAACGCACGCACTCCAGTCGCTGACCAGAGCCCCCATGACCCGCACCATCTGTCTCTGTCTCGCCCTAGTCACCGGTCCATTCACGTTGGCTGCCCAGCAAGCCGATACCAGCAAGGTGACCATCCTCGTTCCCGACGCCGTCTGGGATGGCGTTGCTGATCATCCCCAGCGTGGCTGGGTCGTGGTGGTGCGCGGAAGCCGGATCGCCGCGGTGGGCCCGGCCAGCTCGACCAGCGTGCCGGCCGGCGCTCAGCGCATCACCCTCCCCGGCACGACGCTGATCCCCGGCCTTATCGAAGGTCACTCCCATCTTTTCCTGCATCCTTACGACGAAACCCTGTGGGATGACCAGGTGCTGAAGGAGCAGATCGGGTTCCGCATGGCGGAAGCGGTGTCGCATGCCCGGGCGACCCTCGAGGCCGGCATCACCACCGAGCGTGACCTCGGCACCGAGGGGACCTGGGACTATGACGTCCAGCTCAAGCACGCGATTGATGCCGGGGTAGTGCCGGGTCCCCGGCTCATCACCGTCACCCGCGCCATCGTGGCCACCGGCAGCTACGGTCCGGGCCGCAAGGACTATTCGTTCGAGCCGCTGCAGGGCGCCGAAGAGGCGAGCGGGGCCGAGTCGATCATGCGGGTGGTGCGGAACCAGGTGAGCCACGGCGCGGACTGGATCAAGGTGTACGCCGACTATCGCTGGGGCCCGCACGGCGAGACGCTGCCGACGTTCAGCCAGGACGAGCTGCGCGTGCTGGTGGAGACGGCGAACGGCGCCGGCCGCCCGGTCGCGGCCCACGCGACGACGGCCGAAGGCATGCGTCGCGCGATCATGGCGGGCGTCGAAACCATCGAGCACGGCGACGGCGGCACGCCGGAGGTCTTCAGGCTGATGGCGGAGCGGGGTGTTGCGCTCTGCCCGACCCTGGCCGCGTCGGAGGCGTACGCCCGGTACTTCGATGGCTGGAAGAAGGGCTCGATGCCGCCCACCGCGGACCTGGTGGCCAAGCGCGCCAGCTTCAAGGCCGCGCTGGCCGCTGGTGTCACCATCTGCTTCGGCGGTGACGTCGGCGTGTTCAGCCATGGAGACAACGTGCGCGAGCTGGAGGCGATGGTGGAATACGGCATGCCGCCGCTCGCGGCGCTGAAGGCGGCGACCAGCGTCAACGCGAAGATCTTCCACATGGAGGGCCGGATAGGCCGGGTGGCGCCGGGGTTGCTGGCTGACCTGGTGGCGGTGGAAGGGGACCCGACGCGGGATATAGGTGCGTTGCGGAAGGTGAGCATGGTGATGAAGGGTGGGGTCTGGGTAGGTCGGGCCTCCGTGCCCGACCAGCCCTAACCCACTGTCCCCCTTCCCCAAAATGATATCCACCGACATCCCCCGCTGGCGCCACGACACCCCCGGCGCTGCCACCGTCAACCACCTCAACAATGCCGGCGCCGGACTCATGCCGAGTCCGGTGCTGGATGCCATCACCGCTCAACTCGAGCTCGAGTCCCGGATCGGCGGATACGAGGCGGAGGCGAAGAAAGCCGACGCGAGCGCCGCGACCTACCAGGCCCTGGCGCAGGTCCTGGGTGCCCGGACAAAGAACGCCTCACACCAGATCACCTACCTGGCTCTGAAGGAGCGGCGGGGCATCGACGTGATCCGGGTGCGCGAGTCGCCACTGGGTGGCGCCGACCTGGAGGATTTCCGGCTCCAGGTGCGGCATCCCCGCGTTCGGCTGGCCACCATCTGCTGGTCCCCAACCAACTCCGGACTCATCCAGGACGTGCCGGCCCCGGTCTCCCTCTGTCGCGAGGCGGGCGTGCCCGGCTTCGTGGATGGCTGCCAGGCGGTGGGGCAGGTGCCGGTCAACTGCGCCGAGCTGGGGTGTGATTTCCTGGGAGGCACTTCACGAAAGTTCCTGCGGGGGCCCCGCGGGCTCGGTTTTCTCTATGTGTCGGAGCGGGCACTGGAGGAAGGCCGCTATCCGCTGAACCTGGACGGGCGCGGCGCGACCTGGGACGAGGTGGATCGCTTCGTATTGCCGCCGACCGCGCAGCGGTTCGAGAACTGGGAGTTCCCTTACGCGCTGGTCGAGGGACTCGGCGCGACGGCGCGCTATGCGCTGGAGGTCGGCATCGAGGTAGGGAGCCGCCGTGCGCTGGAGCTGGCCGCGTTGGCTCGGGTGCGGCTCGCCTCACTTCCTGGAGTGAGCATTCTCGATCGCGGTGCCACACTCGGCGCCATCGTGAGTGCGGTATCGCGGGGTGGGATGCCAACGTGATGGTAGACAAACTCAAAGAGCGGGGGATCAATACCAGTGCCGCGACCCGGTCCTGGGCACTGCTGGATATGGATGCGAAGCGATTCGAGACCGCGCTCCGGGTCTCGCCGCATTATTACAATACTGAGGAGGAGATTGAGGCGCTGGTGGGTGCGGTCACGGAGGTAATGCGCAGGTAGGTGCGTTTGAAGGGCTCTAATCCGGCAATGGACTTGCAAATTGTGCCGCCCTTTTCTATTCTGCCACTTCGCCTCATTGTTATCTCTTAACTCGTATCAAGAAGGCCCAGACCATGCGGACTACGACTCTCCTTTCGATTCTCCTGGTCGGCTCCGCGTCGACCCTGATGGCCCAGGCACCTGCCGACATGAAGTGGGGCCCGGCGCCTCCCTTTTTCCCGGCCGGCTCGCGCTTCACCGTGCTCCAGGGCGATCCGTCCAAGGACGGGATCTACACGGTTCGGCTCGAGATGCCGGCCGGCTACTTTATCCCGCCGCACTCCCATCCCACCGACGAGCTGGTGACCATCATCTCCGGCAACCTGGAACTCGGCATGGGGGACGCGGTAGATCCCGCGAAGGCCATGGAGCTTCCGGCGGGTGGTTTTGTGGTGGCGCCAGCCAACGCGCATCACTATGCGCGGGCGAAGACAGCCACGGTGGTGCAGGTACACGGCATGGGGCCGTTCGCGATCACGTATGTCAACCCGAAGGATGATCCGCGGCGTCCGTAAGATTGTGGGATTGTGGGATTGTGGGATTGTGGGATTGTGGGATTGTGGGATGTGACAGCTAACCTTTGGAGGGTTTCAGGCGCTGTCGTGCGGTGGCACTGGTTGCTGAGAAGATAGCGAGTAGCTCACCTGCTTCCGCGGTAACAACGCCTGCCTTTTCTGACGACAACAGTTCTATCTTCTGGGCAAACTCAAGCCAGAAGAGGGATTCGTCGCTTTCTTCGAGCACGATGCCGATTTTGGAGACAAAATCTCGGCGAGACCGGGCGCGACAGGCCGCGCGGTAGTTGGCGGCCACGGAGGTACTGCTTCGGATCAGTTGTCCTGCAACGTGTCTACCTTCAAACGAGAGCGGTATCGACCGGCAGAGTCGTACGGTGTCAACCGCGAACGCATTGGTGCGCTCGCGCATGGCCAACTGCTTCGTAAAGGGACTGCTTTGATCCATACTTCGAAGCTATGGGGCTGGGGCTGAACTTGCATCATCATATTCATCCGCACCCTGGCTCAGAAAACGCGGTCCAAATCCCACAATCCCACAATCCCACAATCCCACAATCTTGTACCGGATCCGCGGAGCTTCGCCGAAACCACCAGGCATCCTCGAAGAGGCTGCCCCGGATGTTGCCCACCATCTCCCGTGAAGGCTCATCGAGCGGCCCATCCTCAAAGAGTACAGCGTCAACCGCGACGATCTGGGCCCGGTACACCTCGGGGTTGAGCGGGGGTCCGGTGAACGTCCCCTCGCTTCGCTCGGGATGACATCCTTGCGTCCTGACCGTCCCGCCGCCGGGAACCCACTGCGCCCTCCCGTTGTTACTCTTCACTTTTTCACCCTTCACTCTTCACCCCCAGGTCGCCAGCGTGAACATCCTCGGACTGTACCTCACCTCCGTCTTCATCTGGGGATCCACCTGGCTGGCCATCACCTTCCAGTTCGGGACCGTACCCCCGGCCGTGTCGGTGGTCTATCGCTTCCTCCTGGCGAGCCTGATTCTCCTGGCCTGGTGCATGGTGAAAGGGCTCCGGCTCCGGTTCTCCCGGACCGAGCATCTCTGGATGATGCTCCAGGGTGTTCTGCTCTTCGGCGGGAACTATCTCTGCGTGTACCTGGCCGAGACCAGGCTCACGTCGGCGCTGGTCGCGGTGGTCTTCTCGCTCCTGGTGTTCCTCAACATCGCCGGGACCCGGATCTTCTTCGGCACCCCGGTGAAGCCGGCGACGCTGCTCGGCGCGGTGCTGGGAGTGAGCGGCATCGTGCTGGTGTTCCTGCCGGAATTCAGCAATGGCGCCAGCAAGGGTGACCCCACGATGGGACTCGTCCTCGCGCTGGTCGGCGCGGTCACCGCTTCCTTCGGCAACATCGTCGCCTCGCGCAATCACCAGGCGGGATTGCCCGTCGTGCAGATGAACACCTTCGGAATGTTCTATGGCGCCCTGGTCGTGGCGATCTATGCCATCGTCACCCGGCAACCGTTCGGGTTCGACTGGTCCTCCCGCTATCTGCTCTCGCTGGCCTACCTCGCCGTGTTCGGCTCGATCCTGGCGTTCGGGGCGTTCCTGACGCTGCTTGGCCGCATCGGGGCCGATCGCGCGGGTTATGTCACCGTGGCGATCCCGGTCGTGGCGCTCTTGTTCTCGGCGTTCTTCGAAGGACTGCGCTGGCACCCGTCACTCATCGTGGGGATTCTGCTCTGCCTGGTGGGGAACGTCGCGGTGCTGCGGCGAAAGTCCAGCTGAGCAAGTCGGCTCCTACAAGCGCGGTCAGGCCCGGCAACATATCCTCATGAAAACCACGAGGAGCCCGCGCGGCTGTTGACCTGGCGCGCACATTGTGCACGCCTTCTATATTTTTGTTGCGATGCGCCTCCTCTTAGTCCTACCCCTGATCCTCCTCGCGCCGAGAGCCCTGGGCGCGCAGGGGATACCGTATGCCGATCCCCAGCAGCGCTTTACGGTGCTGGTTCCCGACGCCTGGACCAGCAAGGACCTTGGGGACCAGGGCCTGGAGCTGCACGGCAGTGGTCTGACGATCGTGATCACTCCTCTCGCCGCCGCCGGTTCGCCGCGGGAGGTCGTCGCGACCCTGGTTCGGCAGCTATCCACTCAATGGCAGAACCTCCGGGAATTTGACCGCCGGGAGATCAGCATCATGGGCCAGCAATCCGCGTGGACCCTCTTCGAGGGGACCGATCCCGGCGGGAAGCCGGGCGGCATCCGGGTGCAGGGCATGCAGGGCGGCGGAGTGACCGTGGGCGTGTTGATCAGTGGTGAGCCTGCCACTTATTTCGCCCAGCGCGGCAGCATCGAGGCGACGCTCGCGACGCTGCGGCTGGGCACCAACCCCCCGCTGACCTTCGGCGGCTTGACGGCCGCAGGCGGTGTCCCCCATGCCGGGAGTCCCCAACCCCCCCCTCCGGAGCAGGCCCCGGCACCGGCTTCAGAGGAGGGAGGCATCGGGCTCGACGTCCGCGATATCGACGCGGACGAGGTGGAAAACCTCGGCCTGACCGACGAACGCGGTGCCGTGGTTGACGAGGTCCAGCCCGGTGGTGCGGCGGACGGGGCGGGGATCCGGCCGAACGATGTCATTCTCGAGGTGGACCGCACCGCGGTCACTGATGCCGACGATTTCGAGCGCCGGCTGGAGTCGCATAAGGCGGGTGACACGGTCGAGCTGCTGCTGGCTCGGCACGGGCGGAAGCGGACGGTGAGTGTGCGGGTGAAGTAGGCCACCTGTGCGCCCCATCATTGACACGCCAACCATCACGGTTGAACAGTACAACCGTCAAACGGTGAGTTTGCGCCGCCTGACGCTCCAGAGATGTTCGGCTTTGAGAAGGGAAGGCTATTCATGGCGAAGAAGAGCAGAGGTGGCAGGATGACGGCGGCCAAGAAACGGGCGGCTGCAAAGCCCCGCGGCAAGGGTCCCGTCAAGAAGCGGAAAGTTGGATTGCGGATCATGAAGACGTAAGGCACCAGAGCCCCGCCGGCACTCACCGGCGGGGCGCTTTTTGTCCATCCTACCGACCTACCGCCTCAATTACATTACCCCACCTCTCCACTTCCGAGTCACAATGTTCCGCACCTCCATGCTGGTCGCCGCCGGCTTCCTGCTCGCCCGGCCGGTGTCAGCGCAATCCCAGAATGTCGCCGCGGCGGTTGACCGGCTGGCCCCGCGGATGATCGAGATCCGGGAGGACATCCACCGCCACCCGGAGCTGGGCAACCACGAGACCCGGACCGCCGAGCTGGTCGCGACCGAGCTCCGGAGACTGGGACTCGAGGTGCGGACCGGCGTTGCCCATACCGGCGTGATCGGTATCCTGCGGGGCGCGCATCCGGGGCCGGTGGTCGCGATCCGGGCCGACATGGACGGTCTCCCCGTGACCGAGCTGACTGACGTTCCCTACCACTCGGTGGAGAAGACCACCTACCTGGGCCGCGAGGTCGGCGTCTCCCACTCCTGCGGGCACGATATCCACGTCGCGGCCGAACTGGGGGTCGCCAACATCCTGGCCGGGATGAAGGACCGGATCCGCGGTACGGTCGTCTTCATCTTTCAGCCGGCCGAGGAAGGCGTGCCGCCGGGCGAGCAGGGTGGGGCGAAGATGATGGTGGCGGAGGGTGCGCTCGCTAATCCGCGGCCCGACATGATTCTCGCCTTTCACACCAACGGCGCCCCGCCGGACGCGGCGGATGATGACGAGATGCTGGGTAAGGTCGCCTATACTCCCGGACCTGCGATGGCAGGGGCGACCCGCTGGGATGCGCGGGTGATCGGAAGGCAGGCGCACGGCGCGATGCCGCAGCTGGGCGTCGATGCCGCGGTGACCGCCAGCCAGATCGTGCTGGCGCTGCAGACCATTCGCTCGCGCAATCTTTCTCCCCTGTCGGACAACGTGATCACGGTGGGGGTGATGCGGGGCGGCGACCGCAACAACATCGTCCCTGGAGACATGGAGCTGCAGGGCACCATTCGCAGCTTCGACCTGGAGACCGAGGAGACCATCGAGCGGCGCATGGGGGAGATCTTTGCCGGGATCACCGCCTCGGCCGGCGCGACGTTCACCCTGGCGTTCGCCCGCACCCCCGTTCTGGTCAACGACTCCACGCTTTCCAGTCGCTTCCGCCCGGTGCTGGAGCGAGTGGTGGGAAAGGAGAACGTGCGGATTGCCCCGCCGCTGACCGCGTCAGAGGATTTCTCTTACTTCGCCCAGGAGGTGCCGGGATTCTACCTGCACATCGGGGCGGTGCCGGCGGGGAAGACATCGGGCGGGCATCACACGCCGACGTTTTATGCCGACGACCAGACGGTGCCGATGGCGATGCGGGTGATGACGGCGCTGGTGCTGGACGTGGTGGGGAAACCCTAACCCCCTGTTTGACCGCCTCGACCGCCCTATGAACTCCCGCAAGCTGATCGCGCTGGTCGCCACCGTCCTCCTGATGACGGTCTGGGGCAGCACCTTTCTCATCACCAAGACCACGGTCCAGGAAATTCCGCCCTTCACCCTGGGCGTCATCCGCTTCCTGCTGGCGGCCATGGTGCTGACGCCGGTTGCGATCGCCCGCGGGGCATTAAAGCAACTCCCCCGGCCTTTCCCCTTCGGGCTGCTCACCCTCCTCGCCCTCACCGGGTTCGCCGGGTTCTCGGCGGCGTTCAATAACGCGCTCCGATTCGGCTCGGTAGTGCAGGGCTCCCTCATCTTCGCCCTGGTGCCGGCGGCCATCGGACTGGCCGCGGTCCTCATTCTTAAGGAGCGTCTCTCGACACGGCGCATCGCCGGCATCGCGCTCTCGGTGGGCGGAGTGGCCATGGTCGTTGGGGTGGGCCGAGCCAGCGCGGCGGCCCCCAACCCGATGCTGGGCGCGCTATGCATGGTGGGCGCCGTTGTCGCGTGGGCGCTCTATACCGTGACGGCCAAACGGGCCGCCCACCTGGATCCGCTGGTCATGATAGCGGGCGCTTCGCTATTGGGCTCTATTTTCCTGCTGCCGCTATCGGCGCTGGAGCTGACTCGGCAGATGCCGCACGTCACGCTGGGCGGCATCGCCGGCGCTTTCTTCCTCGGCGTGTTCGCTTCAGGAATCGCCTACGTGGTCTATAGCCGGATCCTGCGCGAGCTGGACGCGAGCCTGGTGGGGACGCTGCTCAACATCGACCCGATCGTGGGTGTCATCAGCGCGGTGGTATTCCTGGGGGAGGCGTTACATGGGTGGCAGGTCGTGGGCGGGCTGGCAGCGTTTGGCGGCATGTGGCTGGCGAGCGCGTCGGGGGCGGACGCATAGGAGCGCCCGCCCCTTCACCCTTCACTTAGTTCAGTGCGCGGCCATGGTCGCGGTCTTGCCGACCTGGATGATCCCCACCGCCCCCTTGTTCGCATCGGCGAACGCGTGGGTCACAAAGGCGTAGGTTCCCTCACCGCTATAGCCCTTGGCAAACTCCAGCTCGAACACCGCTCCGCCACCGGTCGGCACATCGTAGGTCTGGACTCCGGTGATCACCTGGTTCGGATTGCCGCCGGGGTAGACCCGGTCGAAGATGGTGCCGACCACGTGGAAGTCGCTCCGGATATTGGGCCCGGCGTTCATCACGAACAGCCTCACCCGGTCGCCCTCGGCCACCTGGAGCGGAGCATCCTTGTACTGAAAGGCGCGGCCGTTGAAAACGACGTAGCGCGGCGTGGCCTGCTGCATCGCGTTCCAGTCGCCCTGGTAGAGCGTGCTGTCGCCCGTGGTGGCCATGGGATAGAAGTCGCTCTGCACCAGGATGAACTCCTTGTCCACGCTGGTCGGCCAACCACCCGCCGGGTCCACGATGATCGGGAGATACATCCCCTGCGCGATGTGCATCAGGACCGGCGCGGTTCCGCAGTGCACCATGAAGACGCCGGGCGTGGTGGCCTCGAACTCGAACTGGAGGCTGTCACCCGGGCCGATGGATTTCATCGCGTTGTTCATGGGGATTCGGGAGGCGTGGAGATCGATCGAGTGCGCCATGTCCGTGGCCAGGTTCACCAGGTTGATCCGCACCCGGTCGCCCTGCCGCACCCGGATCACCGGGCCCGGCACCGTGCCGCCAAAGGTCCACCCGATGTAGCGAACCCCCTTCGCGATCTCGATGGTGTCGTGCGTCATCGGGATCCGGAACTCCTTGATCGCTGCCCCGGTGGCCGGCGCCAGCCGGGCATCATAGGCCGGGCTCACCGCTCGCCGGGTGATGCCAAAGTCCACCCGCTCGACTTCTACCTTGCCGGGCCTGGTCACGAAAAAGGCGGCGCCCATCAAGATGGCGGCGACAGCGGTCAGAGTGAGGTTCCTGGTCTTCATTGGGCTTCTCCATGTAAGCGTCATCAATCGCGATTCGTTTACTCAACGCTTGCAGTCTAGAGGGGGCGTCCCCAAGGGATGGTGAAGCTCCAGTGAAGGGATCTTTACCGGGGAGATGAGGCTATATCTCGTTGTGGACAAGGGAGTTACCTACGTCAAAGTGGTCGCTTTCACTCCATGTCGAAATCCGCCAGCCGGCTCCGACTTATGCTTGAAGGCCGCCCACTCCGGGAGGCCCCCAATTGAACCGGAGCCAGACCATGAAATACATGCTGATCATGAACACCCCGAAGGACGGCTACACCCAGTACATGAACTGGCCCAGGAAGATCCTCGAGGCCAACACCGCGTTCATGCATGCCTTCAATAAGAAGCTCAAGGCCAACGGCGAGTTTGTGAGCGCTGAGGGATTGGGGGCACCGCCCGAGGCCAGGCTGGTGCGGGCCGGGAAGGATGGCAAGCTGATCACCGACGGCGTGTTCCCGGAGTCCAAGGAGTTTCTCGCCGGCTACTGGATCGTGGACGTCGAAAATCCGGAGCGGGCCTACCAGCTCGTCGCCGAGGCCTCGACCGCGCCTGGGGCACCGGTCAAGGCCGCGGATGGCTCGATGATCGACCATCTGTGGATCGAGGTGCGGCAGATCATGAGCGGCCCGCCGGTGTGAGCAACGAGATTGCAGGGGCGGTTCTCGGAGGCGCCCGCCCTATCGAGCACCTGTTGCGCGAGCTGGCTTCGCCGTGTCGCCGACCAGGCACGAAGCGACGTCGTCTTACCGTCTATTTCGGTTGCGGCACAATCCTCAGATACGGCAGCGGTGACTGCCACCCCGCAGGATATGCCGCCTTTGCGTCGGCCTCGGACACCGAGGGCAGGATGATCACGTCCTCACCCGGGGTCCAGTTGGCGGGCGTCGCCACTTTCTTTGCTGCGGTGAGCTGGATCGAATCCAGCAGCCGCAGCAGCTCGTGAAAGTTACGACCGGTGCTCATGGGATAGGTGAACATCGCCTTGATCTTCTTGTCCGGCCCGATGAGGAAAACCGAGCGGGCCGTCGCGTTGTCCATCGCGGTTCTTCCGGCGCACGAATCCCCCGCGTCCGCGGGCAGCATGTCGTAGAGCTTGACGACCGCCAGGGTGGGGTCGCCGACCAGCGGATAGTTGACGGCGTGGCCCTGGGACTTCTCGATGTCCTTGGACCAGCGCTCGTGGTCGCTCACGCCATCCACGCTGATTCCCAGGATCTTGCAGTTGCGTTTCTCGAACTCGCCTTTGAGGCCGGCCAAGTATCCCAGCTCGGTGGTGCAGACCGGGGTGAAGTCCTTGGGGTGGGAGAACAGGATCGCCCAGCCGTCGCCGATCCACTGGTGGAAACTGAGCTTGCCCTGGGTGGTGTCGGCGGTGAAATCGGGCGCGATGTCGTTGATGCGCAAGGCCATGGGAGACTCCTGCTATGGTTGGTATGGATGATTGACGGGCTGAGTATGTAGAACGGATCGATGGTCCGCAATCTCTCACCTGACCCCTACCGCGTTTCCCGGCCCCGCGCCTCACCCCTGTCCCCTCTCCATCAATGGAGAGGGGAACCGCCGTGCGCTAGTCAGGACTGGAATGCGCAACCAAGGGGTTGCGCATCTCCGGGTCCTCTGGTATTATATGCAACCGCACGGTTGCACATAACCATCCCAGGGAGCCGAACATGACCAGCACTCAGGAGTTGCACATGACCAGTACCGACCGCATCGAAAAGAAGATCCAGCTCCGGGCCCCCAGGGCCAAGGTCTGGCGCGCGCTCACCGACGCCACCGAGTTTGCCGTATGGTTCAAGGCGAAGCTGGATGGCTCTTTCGCGGTGGGTCGCACCGTGAAGGGCAACATTACTCATCCCGGCTACGAGCACCTGAAGATCGAGATGATCATCGAGCGGATGGACGCCGAGGACGCCTTCTCCTACCGGTGGCATCCCTATCCCATCGATCCCAAGGTGGACTACTCGGTCGAGCCGACGACCCTGGTCGAGTTCCGGCTCCAGGAACAGGACGGCGGCACCCTGCTCACCGTGGTCGAATCCGGGTTTGACACGATTCCCGCCGGCCGTCGCGACGAGGCCTTCCGGATGAACGACAAGGGCTGGGCCGGCCAGCTGGAGAACATCAAGCGCCATGTCGCGGGCTAGCACCGTCGCGGCGCCGCAGGTTCGCGATGCGGCGCCGCTGTTCGCGGCCCTCGGCGACGAAACCCGGCTCCGGCTAATCGCCCGCCTCTCGGCGGGCGGCCCGGGGTCGATCACCCAGCTGAGTGAGAAATCGGCGGTGACCCGGCAGGCCATCTCGAAGCACCTCCGGGTGCTGTCCGGGGCCGGCCTGGTCGGGAGCACGCGCCGAGGCCGGGAGAGCGTGTGGGAGCTCAAGCCGAAACGCTTGTCCGACGCGCATGAGTACCTGGACCGGATTTCCAGGCAGTGGGATGATGCGCTCGATCGGTTGAAGGGGTTTGTGGAGTCCTGAGCTTGTCCGACCTACCACGACGGTGCCATGAAACGCCGCGACTGGCGCTCGTATGCGTGCGCCAGGCTCAGCACTCGTGCGTCGTCCCCGGGGAACCCGACGACCGACAGGTTCATGGCCGGCATCCCATCGGCGCCGAGCCCGGCCGGGACCGATACCTCCGGCAGTCCGAGCCAGTTGTTGTAGGAGAGCGTGGTGCGGATGTTCGGCCAGTGCTCGCCCAGCTTGAGCGCATTGAAGGGCATCGTGGGCCAGACCATTGCGGTGATCCCCGCCGCCCCCATCGCATCCACCAGGCTCTGCACGACGGTGGCGCGCGATCGCGCGAAGGATTGGCCCGCGGGGTCTTTCTCCATGGGTTGTTCCAGCAGCGGCTCACACTCTTCGTACGTTTCTGGCAGCACATCATAGAAGGCGCGGTACGCGGCATAGCCTTGCTTCACCGCCGCGCCCGGGTCGTCGCTCCGTCCCGCGAAATACCGATAGAGCGCGTTGGCGGTGGGCGCGGGTGAGTTGTCATTCGGCGCCACATCGCCCCGATCATGAGCGGCTGCGGCAAAGGCGTCGCGATAGTTCAGGGCGGTGACCGGACTGGCGAAGAGTTCCACGCTGGCTCCGGCCGCCGTCAGGTCGCTCACCGCGCGATCCCAGGTGGCGACCGCTTCGGCCGTCATCTTCGCGCCGGGGATGTTGTCCTCCACGATGCCAATCCGGATGCCGGCGAGCGCGTCGTCGCGGAGCCCGATCATCGGGCCGCCATCCCACGTGCCCGTGCCCGCCAACGGGTCCGACGGATCCGCGCCCGCCAACACCGCCAGCGCCACGGCCGCGTCCGCCACCGAGCGTGCCAGCGGCCCGTGGGTATCGAGGTAGGGCCAGGTCGGGATGACGCCGGTGCGAGGGACCAGACCGAAGCTCGGCTTCATACCCACAACGCCGCTCCATTGCGCGGGAATCCGATTGGACCCGCCGTCGTCGGTGCCCAGTCCCATGAAGGCCAGGCCGGTCAGAACCGCGACCGCCGAGCCGGCGCTGGATCCGCCGGGGGAGCGGGTGCCGGTCGGATCGTGCGGATTCCGCACCTGCCCGGTATGACTGCTGGTGCCCCTCCCGTTATAGGCGAAGTCGTCCGCGGCGGTCTTCCCGAGCACGATGGCGCCGGCGGCGCGGAGCCGGGCCACCTCCAGCGAATCCCGTCGCACCGCTTCCGGAAAAGCCAAAGCCCACTCGGCGTTGGAGCCGGTGGTGGGCAAGCCGTTCACGTCGTAAATGGACTTGGCGAAGACTGGAACGCCGTCGAGCGGGCCCAGCATACGCCCCGCGCGCCGGCGCGCGTCCGCGGCAGCTGCCTCGGCGAGCGCGGTGTCGGACAGGGCATCGATCGCGTGCAGTGCCGCTCCGTCAGTGCGGCACCGTTCCAGCGCGCGCGTGA
>JBDTTZ010000409.1:0-9728 GCA_040008015.1 Gemmatimonadota bacterium | reverse complement strand
CTGGGCGGCGCCAAGCAGGTGATGATCGGGAACCTGGTGCAGAACCAGTTCTCGTCGGCCCGGAACTGGCCGTTCGGGGCGGCGGCCTCCTTCATCCTGATGGCGGCGGTGCTGGTCGCGGTCATGATCTATCTCCGGATCAAGGACCGCTCGCCGCTGGAGGAGAAGTAACATGGCCCAACGCCTGCCCAAGTCACTGATCGGCTTCACGGCGGTGGTGTATTTCCTCCTGCACCTGCCGATCCTGGTGCTGGTGATCTTTTCTTTCAATTCGTCGCGTTACGTGGTGTGGACCGGGTTCAGCCTGAACTGGTACAAGCGGTTGCTGGAGCGCCCCGATATCCTGGCCGCGCTCAAGGCCAGCCTCATCGTCGGCGTCGGCTCAACCATCGTCTCGACCATCCTCGGCACCCTCATCGCGCTGGCGCTGGCCCGGCACAAGTTCAAGGGCCGCACCGTGTTCGAAGGTCTGCTGTACGTCCCCATCGTGACACCGGAGATCGTGGTGGGGATCTCGCTTCTCATTCTCTTCGCGGCGTTCAAAATCCCGCTCGGTCTCACCACGATCACCATCGCCCATATCGCGTTCAACATCTCGTTTGTGGTCGTGGTGGTGCTGGCCCGGATCCAGGGCATGGACCAGAACCTGGAAGAGGCCGCGATGAACCTGGGCGCCGACGAGGTCACTACCTTCTGGAAGATCACGGTCCCCCAGCTCTGGCCCGGCATCCTGGCCGGCGCGCTGCTCGCCTTCACCATGTCGTTCGACGACTTCGTGATCACCTTCTTCGTGTCCGGGGTGGGATCGACCACGCTCCCGCTGCTGGTGTACGGGATGGTGCGGAAATCAATCGAGCCGTCCATCAACGCGATCTCGACGCTCATCCTGATCGTGACGACCCTGACGATCTATATGGCGGATCGGTTCGGGCGGGAGCGGGCCAAGGCAGACGTGTGAGGTAACGTCGGCCTCCGGCCGGTTTGATCGCACGGCGCTGTAGCGAAGCGGGCGGGAGCGGGTAGCGCAGGCCTCCGGCCTGCTAGATCGAGTTATCCCTTTGCGGTTTTTCCAACGCCACACCAAGAGTACCGCAACATTCCGGGCCAGCGTTTGGATGGGTTTTGCAATATGTAGTCGATCGTCTGTTTCAACTCCACTTCGTTTCGGACTATCCTGTCCCAATACTCTCGAAGCCAGATCGGTGCCTGACGCTGGAAATCCCTCCGCATCCGATGTGCGCTGAACGACTTGATACTATGAACAATAGTCTTCAGTTGATGGTCGCCAAGTGGCTTGATGAGTAGATGAATGTGATCGTTCATAACCGCGAAAGCGTGCACCAGGTATCGCTCCGCCTCGTAATGCCGGATGGCACTCATGACTATCGACCGTTCGGGAGCTGCAAGGTCCGGCTGCGACTCTGCCAGGTTCCAACCCACCATGTAACTGACCTCGGAGAGTCGCCAGTGAGGAAGACGCCGCTTATAGCTCGTGAAGGGTGACTCAGGCATGGCATAACGTGATCGGTGAGGCTCAAACAAGTCGCAACTCACCCGGAGAAACAAAAACATGACGGTGGGGCACAATCCACGCATGATTGCGACGGATTCTGAGATCTACTGGTTGCGGGAAGTCTCCGAAACCGGCCAGATGCTTCCTCAAGCCGGCGGGGACGCCGGCGCTACGGGCCCTTCGCGGGAAGGCACACTTCCGTTCGATCCAACCACCCACACCGACATCGCCATCATCGGCGCCGGCTACACCGGCCTTTCCGCCGCGCGCACTCTCGCGCGCGGAGGCCGCGATGTCCTGGTCCTGGAGCACGACACGGCCGGCGCGGGGGCCAGCACCCGCAACGGCGGCTTCATCCTTCCCGGCTACAAGCGGGAGCTGCCCGGCCTGGTCCGCCGCCTCGGTTTCACCCGTGCCCTGGAGCTGTTCGAGGAATCCCTGCGGGCGATGGCGTTCGTCGAGTCATTGATCGCGGAAGAACACATCGAGTGCGAATACCGCCGCGCCGGCCACGTGACCGTGGCCGAGTCGCGGCGGCAGGTGGAGGAGCTGGAGCGAGCCGCCGAGCTGCTCGAGCGGCGCTGCCGCTATCCCACCACCATGCTCGGCGCCGATGCGATCGGCGGGGAGGTCGGATCGGCGCGCTATGTGGGTGGAGTGCTGGATCCCCGCGCGGCCTCGGTGCAGCCGGCGCTGCTCTTCGAAGGATTGTTGCGCACCGCGCTCGCGGCCGGGGTTACCCTGGCGGAACATGCGCGGGTGGATACGATCAGGCGGGGCCCAAGCGGGTTCACGATCGAGACCAGCCGGGGAACCCTGACCGCGGGCGATGTCCTGGTCGCGACCAACGGCTATCTGCCTCCCGATGCGGAATTGCGGCGGCGGGTGATTCCGGTCGGCAGTCATATCATTGCGACGGAACCGCTCGATCGTGAGCTGCAGCGCCGGATCATTCCCCATTGCCGGCTCTTGAGCGACTGCCGGCACCTGCTGCACTACTATCGGCTGACGGGCGACGGGCGGCTGCTGTTCGGCGGCCGGGCAGCATTTTCCCCGATCGGGACCCCGGCCGCCGCCGCCCTGCTCCGGCGCGACATGGTCGCGGTTTTTCCCCAGCTCGGGGAGACCCGGCTCGAGTATGCCTGGTCGGGAACCCTGGGGGTCGCCCGGGACCAGATGCCCCACGCCGGTCGGCTGGACGGGGTTGGCTACGCCTGCTGCTATGGCGGCCACGGGGTGGCGATGTCGCTCTACCTGGGCCACCGCATGGGGGAATACCTGGCCGGGGGAGACCCGCCTCCCATTACCGGATTGGACTTTCCCCGAATCCCGCTGTACAATGGCCGTCCCTGGTTCTTGCCACTGGCGGGGGCCTGGTTTCGATTACGAGATCTGCTGGATCGCTAGCCGGTCCACTCTGCGACTACCGTCCTACCGTCTTACCGTCCTACCGCCTGGAGGAACTGTGAGCGCCAAGAAAGAAGCCGAGAAACTCGTCAACGAAGTGCTGGCCGGTGGCGTGAGCCGCCGAGAATTTGTCACCCGCGCCACCGCGCTGGGTCTGAGCCTGAGCAGCATTGGGATGGTGCTTACCGCGTGCGCCAGGAAGGATGCGGACAAGACGGCCGGTGCGGACAGCACGGCGGCGATGGCCGATCTGGGGCCGATCGAGAAAGAGCTCAATATCTACAACTGGTCGGACTACATCGCGGAGGACACGGTCCCCAACTTCGAGAAGGAGTTCGGGGTCAAGGTCACCTACGATACCTATGAGAGCAACGAAGAGATGGTGGCCAAGCTCCAGGCCGGCGCCGCGGGATACGATATCGTCGTGCCGTCGGGCTATATCATTCCGGTGTTGACCGCCACCGACCTGATCCAACCGGTCCATCCCCAGTATCTCACCAATGCGGGGAACCTGGCTCCCATCTTCCGCGACCTGGCGACTGACCCGAGGAACCGGTTCACCGTGCCGTGGCAGTGGGGCACCACCGGCATCGCCTACCGGACCGACAAGGTGAACCCCGCGCCGGACAGCTGGGCGGTTTTTCAGAATGCGGCGTACCACAAGAAGATGACCATGATGGATGACGGGCGCGAAGTGATCGGCGCCTTCCTCCGCTTCAAGGGCCACTCTCTCAATTCCCGGGTTCCCGCGGAGCTGCAGGAAGCCAAGCTCGATTCCATCGCCGCCAAGGCCCATCTCAAGGCGTACATCTCGGCGCCGGTCAAGGACCAGTTGATCGCCGGCGACGTCCACATCGCGCAGCTGTGGAACGGCGACACCAGCCAGGCCAAGGTCTCCCAGCCCAACCTGGGCTACGTCCTGCCGAAGGAAGGGTGCACCATCTGGTCCGATTCGCTGGTGATCCCCAAGAGCTCGCAACATCCTCGCGCGGCCCATGAGTTCATGAACTACATCATGCGGCCCGAAGTGGCCGCCGCGATTTCCAACTTCACCGGATACGGCTCGCCCAATGCCAAGGCCGTCCTGGCCACCCCGGTTCCCTATCCTTCGACCGAAGAACTGGCCCGGCTCGAGTACCAGATAGACCTGGGCGCGGATACCCAGTTGTGGGACCAGATCTGGACGGAGATTAAATCGTAACAAGTGGGCCGGTGGGCAGGTGGGACAGTGGGCAAAAGGCAGCATGTGCTCACGCCTCCTGCCCACTTGCCCACCTGCACACTTGCCCACCCTGGAAGATTGGAGCGCCGATTAATTGCGTCTGCCGAACCCCGAAGTCCTCGAGCACGCCCGCCGGTACCTGAAACTGCTGGAAGCCCCTTCATTGTCGCTGGAAGAGAAGCAAGCTTTCATCGCTGAAACCGTCGAAAACTACGCCACCTACTACAACCGCGGCTTCATCACCTATCGCAAGTCGGTGACGGAGGCGGGGCAGTTCGCGGCCATCGAATGGTCGGGGCAGGGCTCCATCCTGAAGGACATCCTGGACCGCGAATACATCGACTGCCTGGGCGGCTACGGAATCTTCAGCGCCGGGGTGAACCATCCGAAGATCGTCCAGGCGGTGATCACCCAGATGCAGCGGATGGCCCTGAACAGCCAGGAGCTGCTGGAGCCGTGGCGGGGGGCGCTGGGCAAGCTGCTGGCCGAAGCGACTCCGGGCGACCTGCAGAACTCGTTCTTCATCAACAACGGCACCGACGCGGTCGAAGGCGCGATCAAACTCGCCCGGCTTTATACCAAGCGGCACACGTTCATCTCGACGCTCTCCGGCTTCCACGGCAAGTCCCTGGGCTCGCTCTCGCTCATGGGAAAGGCGATGTTCCGCGAGCCGTTTCAACAGGGGTTGCAGGACGTGCTATTCATCCCTTTCGGCGACGCCAACGCGCTGGAGCAGGAATTCGTCCGGGCCGACGCGGTCGGGACGCGGATCGCCGGCGTGGTGCTGGAGCCGGTGCAGGGAGAAGCCGGCGCCGTGGTTCCCCCCGATGACTATTTCCCCCGGGCCCGCGAGCTGTGCACGAAGTACGGCGCAATGCTTATCGCCGACGAAGTACAGACCGGTATGGGGCGTACCGGCAAGTTGTGGGGCGTGGACCACTGGAACGTCGTCCCCGACATCATGTGCCTCGGCAAGTCACTCGGTGGCGGAGTAATGCCGCTCTCCGCATTCATCGCGAGCGCCAGGGTCTGGGAAGTGATGATCCCCAACCCGATCATCCATTCCACCACCTTCGGCGGCAACCCGCTCGCCTGCGCGGCAGGCATGGCGGCGCTGGAAGTCACCCTGTCGGAGGACCTTCCCGGCCAGGCCGCGACCAAGGGCGCGATGGTCCTCGCCGCGCTCAACGAGCTCAAGCGCCGCTACCCCCAGGTGCTGAAAGAGGTACGGGGGAAGGGCCTGCTGATCGGCATGGAATTCCACGCCCAGGAGATCGGCTGGAAAGTGGCGTCGGGACTGTTCAAGCGGGGGGTGCTGGTGGCGGGGACCTATTCCAATGCCCGGGTCATCCGGCTGGAGCCGGCGCTCGGCATCGATGAAAAGCTGTTGCAGGAAATGCTGAACCGACTGGAAGACACGTTCAAGACGATTAATGTCTAACGGGCTGTCATTCCGAGCCCAGCGAGGAATCTTGCCGGAGTAGACAAGATCCTTCGCTGCGCTCAGGATGACAGTCGATTATTCAGTCGTCTCAGTCGCCTCTTCACTGCCGCTCGCCCAGCTGAACGATACCCCAAACCAGATCTTGGTCGACTTGTCGATCTTGGTGGGGGAATTGAACTTGGTGGCGTCGTCCCCGCTCAGCTGAAAATGGAACACCGGAGAGATGGACAGCGCGCCGGCGCCAAAGGACGTGGCCACCGAGAAATCGGCGTGGGTGAAGCCGTTGTCGGCAAAGTTGCAGGAGTCGTTGGAATTCACATCGCATCCCTGGCCCGCGCTCAACCCGGCGAGTGCCCCCAGGGTCAGGGTGAACGAGGGCGAGACGGCGAGGTCATGACTGATGGAACCCTCGAGATACAGGCCCTTCACCTTGTCGATATCGTAATAGGCGGAGATACTGGGAGAAAGCACCGTCCCGAGCCCAAGCTGAGCGTAGAGCTCGGTCGTATTGCTCTCGCTGGTGGCGCCGGAATGATTGGGATAGATGTAGCCGGTCGCTCCAAGGCTGAGAGACGCATTTCCGATGGTGGTGGCATACTCGAGGTAGGGATCGAATTCGGTCAGATCGGGTCCCGCCACCCCGCCACCCTGGCTGATGTGTTTCGCCGGGTCGTCATACTTCCCCAGCTCAATATTGCTCCAACCACCAAGAGTGATACTTCCGTTGGCTCCGACGGGCATGGAGATCCAAAGGTCGGGCTCGGCCACCGGCCGGTTGGTCAGGCTCAGGCCGCGCCAGACGTAGGCGCTGTAGACGCCGAGGTCCGCGCCAAAGCCCACCTGCGCGGAAACCGGGCGGGTGACGACCAGAGCGAGGAAAAGTGCGGGCATTGTGGCGAACGCCAGGAAACGACGCATGGCCTCTCCATGATGTAGGAATGGGTGGGGCAGGTTGCTACACTATGTGCTCTCGGGTGCAGAAACGCCAGAGCCCCAACCACTTGGCCGCTACGAACGGCTCAAGTATTGCTTCAGGATGACGGCCCTGGGTTGAGTCAGATCCCCTTACTGGTCCATCGCATTGGCGCATCGTCCCGGAACCGCCTCCGCCCTTTTCACCGACCATTTTGGTCGGCTGGTAGTGCTGTTGCGGCTCGAGCCGGCCAATGTCCCGGCCCAGAAGGAAGCGCTGCGCCAGGCGATGACGACCCTCAGGATGGGGGCCGTGCACCTGGAAGCGGGAGTCGAGCAGTCCGCGCTTGGCGACGAGACCACTCTGAAAGGCCGGCTGCTCTCCCGCGGGGTCGAGGTCATCCACTTTGAAGCCGGTGCCGCCGCCGGCGATGTGTTGTTCGCCGCCCGGGCTCTCGCCGACGACAACGCGCCGCTCATCGGATCGCCGGACATCCGGTTCGAGCTCCTGCCCGAGGCCACTCTCACCGGCCCCCGCTACACCGCCGCTCCGCAAGGATTCACTCCCACTCTGAATGCCGACTTCAGCAGCGAAACGCCATCGGGACGGTCGCGTACCATCACCGGTCCACTGGACGAGGCGCAGGGCCTTTCCGGCGCCTTCGCGGCCGCGGCCCGGCTGTTCCGCTGGGCCGAAGCGCTGCATGCTGCCCAGGCCCTGGTCTCCCTGGCACCGCGTTTTCCCGAGCACGAGCGCCGGGGGTATCAGCTGGGGCTGCGCCGCCTCTTCAGCCGGCCGGTGCTCAGCGAGCTCATCCTCTACGCGCTCCGGACCAACGAGGACCAGTATCGGGTGGTGGAGGTACTGCGGGAAGGCGGGCCGGAAGCCCTGGAACTGGCGATCGAGCAGGTGGCGCGCGCGGAGACGGTGGGACCCCGGCTTTTTCTGTACGAGTTCATCGCCCACAGACCGGAGGCATTTACCCTCCTGTTGCCGCTGCTCGAGAGCTCGAGCATCCATACCATCTGTCACGGAGTGGACTTGCTCGGCAGGATCGGGGTCGTCGACGCAATTCGCCCGCTGCGTCAGCTCTCCGATCACCCCGATCCCCGGGTCCGCCAGTCGGTCATCCTTGCCCTGAGCCGGTTCCATGAGCACAGCGTAATCGAGCCGCTCAGGAAAGCGCTGACCGACAATGCCCCTGCGGTTCGCGTGTCGGCGGCTCACGCCCTGGCGGAGCGGAACTCCAACGGCCTCGCCATGCCCATCATGGTGGCGCTGGAGACGGAGAAGGATGCGGCAACTTGGCGGGAGCTGGTGCTGGCGCTGGGCCGAATTGATTCCGCCGAAGCGTCAGCCGCGCTGGTCACCATGGCCCTGGACCGGAAGGCGCTGCTGCGGAGCGGGGGCCGCTCGGTGGTGCAACGGCTGATCGCCGTCGAATCCCTGGCCGCCGCGGGTCACCCGAATGCCATCCGCGGCCTGGAGCGCGTGGCCCGCGACGCGGACGGAACCGTGCGAGCCGCGGCAGAACAAGCACTCAAGACGGTAGAGGGCGGTAAAGGGCGGTAGCAGGCGGTACGATGAAGGCTGTCATCTCGAGCACAGCAAGAGATCTTGCTCGAACTGAGAAGATCCCTCGTGGCACTCGGGATGACAGCCTTCAGATTCTACCGCCCTTTACCGCCTTCTACCGCCTACTTCAGTGGATGTACTCCAAGATTCTCGATATGCAGGTTCAGATTGTGGTTCACCCGCAGCCCCACAATTCCCTTGGTGTCTACCTGGCTGGCTGGCAGTGTCGCCACCGTCGTGCCGTTCACCATGAACGCAACGGAATCCCGCGAGGACTGGAGGCTCACCTCGTTTGCCACCGGGCCGTCGGCGCTGGCCTTGTGAATGGCGTCGGACGCGGTCCAGTCCACCACGGTCGCGGTGGTCGCACCGGTGCGCCGCTTCACGAGGTACATGCCGTCACCCCGGATCAGGAAATAGGTGTAGCTCTGAGTGTCGGCCTGGAGATTCTGTCCCCCCAGGAAGAGCCCGAAGCCTTCAGCATGGCCGGAGGACGGGAACTCGTTGATCTTGGCAATCGCATGGACCGGTCCGTCAACCTTGTCGGCATCGCGGTAGAGAATCACCGCGGGGCCCACGGTGAGATGCCAGCCTGGGGCCATGTCCGCGAACTTTACGTTGGTGAGCGGGCGCCCGCCGTCGGTCCGGGCCATCCAGCCTGCCGGCAGGGTGCCACCACCGGCAACGGCGTTGTCGGCATCGTGATCGTGCTGCTGGGCGAGGGCCGGTCCGGCGGCCAGCGTGAGGAGCATCAGGGGGAGATGGGCGCGCATTTTCAATGCCTCTGCTGTGAAAGAGAGTTCCGTTGCCATGCTAATAGCTTATGGCGTATGGCATATAGCAGCCCGGATGTTGGTTTTACATCGGAGCCGCCATATGCCATATGCTATCAGCTATTAGCTGGGTTTCAGCTATTGCGAGATGCAGGTCAAGAGACTAATCTACCGCCCTGTCCTCCGCCACTAACCGGAGTCCGGCCGTGCTGCACTTGCTCTACATTCTCTTTGCCGGAATCGGCGCCACCCTGATCCTGGGTGCGCTCACCTTCGTTTCGCTGTTGATCGGGGGTTTGGTCAACGGGATGATCGTGCTGCTGTCCGGCCCGATCATCGACAAGATGATCGAAAAGCGGAAGCCACGGGCCACGGCGGCCTGATCCCTCAGGCCTAGACCTCTTCGCTGTGCTGCACCTCGGGGATACTCGCCGACCTGCGCGCGCCGTCCCAGTTGATCTTCAAAGTCGCTAATCCTTCCCGCAAGCTCCGCATCCGCTGGGGTATGGCCCCTGATCTCCGCACGAGACTTCCGATATTCGCCGCCGAGTCGGCGATCTTGGACAACCCCATCCCCGAAGCCCCCGACTTGATCTCGTCCGAGATCCGGGCCAGGCTCCGGCCCGCCGTCTCCGCCTCGGAGGGGGTGGCCAGTTTTTCGATCAGGCTCTGAACCCGCTGGACCTTGGAAAACGCCATGTCCAGAAATCCCAGCTGGGCCTGCTGCCGGGAGGATAGCTTGATACTCATGGCTGCAGTCTAATACCGGGAACCCGGAACGACTATAGCGTGTTAGATTCTTTCCCCTTCCGACAAAACTTTTGGACCCCGTTGCCGTAGGCTGGTTCCATTATGAAAATCTCCGACACCGCTATCGCCCG
>JBDTTZ010000408.1:0-3182 GCA_040008015.1 Gemmatimonadota bacterium | reverse complement strand
GGCAAAGGCGAGGTGCAGGCCAACCGCCCGGCCCTCGAGCGCGGTGACCCGTCCCAGCTCGTAGGCATCCGAGTCGCTCCCGGTGGCGGCCACGCCCATATTTGGGGGAAACGGAGTGCCGCCGTTCAGGCGGATTGCCGTGCCGCCCTCGAGGTCTGACCCAATCAGCAGTGGAAGGCGGGAGCGCTCCTGCAGCCGGTTGAGCTTGGCCGCCTCGTCGAGCGGAGAGCCGACCGACACGAGCAGGCCGCCGATGTGGAGCGAGTCCACCCATTCCTGTATCCGCTTGAACGCGTCGTCGTCGAATGCGGCGTAGGTGCCGGGGATCCAGGGCATGACCAGCTGGGCGATCTTGTCGCGCGGCGAAAGCCCTTCGAGCAGGGCGTCTACGTCTACCGGAGCTTCTTCCCGGGGCGGGAACTGCGAAGGTTGCGGTCCCGGTACCAGGGTCGAGGGACCGCAAGCCCAGAGCAAGACCATCAGAAGCGCGAGGTACTTGGAGTGCACAGATCTCTCTTTTTGCTGGGACTCTTGGGATACTGCCTGGGCTGCGCGGCCCGGCCAGGGAACGGTGCCGCCCCGGCCCAGGTGCGTCCGGGGATCGACGTCCTCCTGACCGACAGCGTGAGCCTGGTCCGCAACCGCCGTATCGGTCTGGTGACCAACCAGTCCGGCATCGACGCGAAAGGTCTGCGCGACCTGGACCGATTGGTCGGCGCGGGGCTCCGGGTGACCGCAGTTTTCGCGCCCGAGCACGGCCTTCGCGGCACCGTGGATGTTGACCAGGCGCCGGACAGCCGGCAGGAGCGCGACTCCGCCACCGGAATACCGGTGTATTTGCTGCACGATGGTGTGCGACTCCACCCGCCCACGGCCACCATGCTGGAACAGGTAGATGTTCTCCTGGTGGATCTCCAGGATGCCGGCGCACGGTATTACACCTATCCGGCCGCGGTCGCGACCATCATGCAGGCAGCTGGGCCTCTTCCTGTCGTGGTGCTCGATCGTCCCAATCCGATAGGAGGTGCGGTACAGGGGGATGTTCAGGACAGCGTTACTGCATCAGCGGTCGCGCGGTTTCCCATCGCCATGCGACATGGAATGACTATCGGCGAGCTGGCTCGCCTGGCGAAAACGACGCTGGGTCTGGGGGCCGAGCTCCACGTGGTGCCGCTGGACGGCTGGCGCCGCTCGATGTCGTTCGATGCGACGGGCCTTCCCTTCGTGCCGCCCAGCCTGAATCTACGCACCCTCGAGAGCCTGTACCATTATCCCGGCCTTTGCCTGTTCGAGGGAACCAATCTTTCAGTCGGGCGGGGAAGCGAGTGGCCCTTCGAGCAGATCGGAGCGCCGTGGCTGGACACCACCGCGTTGCTGACCGCGCTCCGCCGGGCGGCACCGCCAGGGGTGAGGTTCAGCAGCACGCGGTTCACGCCGCGCGCACCGGGCGACGGAAAATATCCTGATACCTTGCTGGCTGGAATTCGCTTGAGCACCACGGACCGCGGTGCGTACGACCCGACGGTGACGGCACTTCATCTGCTTTCGGCGCTGAGACAGAGTCACCCTGACGCATTTGCCTTCCGCCCGGCGCAGTTCGACCGCCTCGCGGGGGGGCCTGATCTCCGAACCGCTATCGAGCGGGGCGAATCGGTCTCGGCCATTGCGGCCCGCTGGCGGGAGGAGTTGAAGCGCTTTCGGGACCGGCGCCGCGCTTATCTGTTGTACCCCGAATGAGATGCTGACGAGGCGGTACCTGCTCCGTTCCTCCAATTGCCCTAAGCGGTTTCGCCGGTTATCCTTTGCCCCGGCGTTGGTTAGGTCGCCCTAGGTCAATTTGCCGGGCCCCCCTGCTCGAGGACTGATACCAGAGTGAAGCTGCTGGGCGCGCTGGAGAAGCCGTTTTACGCCACGGTTGAGCCCTTGGTCGAACGTCTGATCCGGTCCGGAGTGCGGCCGAACACCATCACGACGGTCGGAACCGGGCTGGTGCTCGCTTCTGCCGTCGCGTACGCCACCGGTCATGTGCGGACCGGGGGTGCCGTGCTGTTGCTGAGCGGGGTGGCTGACACCCTGGACGGGCAGGTGGCCCGGGGCGGGGCGATGGCGACCCGGTTCGGCGCCTTCTACGACTCCACGCTCGACCGGGTGGGGGACGGCGCCACGTTCATCGGAATCGGCGCGTTCCTGATGACCGCGCCGGACGTAGCCTTCCGGACTCCCGCAGTCATCCTCTGCATGGTGGCCATCCTCAGCTCGCTCCTGGTTTCCTATGCCCGGGCCCGGGCCGAAGGACTGGGGCTGGATTGCAAGGTCGGCATCGCGCAGCGAGCCGAGCGGATTCTGGGTCTGGGCGTGGCTTCGCTGGTGTTCGGGGCGGGACCTCACGGGTTGCTGCTCGAGGCCGTCGTCGCCCTGCTGGCCATCGCATCGGTGATCACAGTGGTGCAGCGCTTCGTGTACGTCTACCGCCATGCAGGCCGGATCGATCAAGCGCTCCGGGTTGAGGAGATCAGGCACGCCGCGGAGGTGAAGCGCACCGCGGAGGTTACCCACGCCTCACTCGATTCTCTCGCGAAAGGACCATAGAGTGGCGGCAAAGAACGCCCGGCAGATCGCGCCGGCTCAGGGGAAGCTCGGGGTGTTGTGTGTGGGGCTGGGTGCGGTCGCGACGACGTTCATCGCCGGCGTGGAGAACATCCGCCGCGGGGCGGCACGGCCGATCGGATCGATCACCCAGATGGGCACGATCCGACTGGGCAAGCGCAGCGAGAAGCGCACCCCCCTGATCCGAGACTTCGTCCCGCTGGCCGCGCTGGAGGACCTGGTCTTCGGCGCCTGGGACCCGATCCCGGACGACGCCTACACTGCAGCCCTCCGGGCAGGCGTCCTCGATAAACATGAACATGTCGAGCCGATCTCGGCCTTCCTCAAGGCCATCAAGCCGATGCCGGCGGTGTTCGACCAGAATTACGTCAAGCGGCTCGAGGGTAAGAACGTCAAGCCTGGCAGCAGCAAGCGGGAGCTGGCCGAGGCCCTCCGCAAGGACATCAAGCAGTTCAAGATCAAACAGAAGTGCGACCGCCTGGTGATGGTCTGGTGTGCATCGACCGAGATTTTCATCAGTCCCGGGCCGACCCACTGGACGCTGGAAGCATTTGAGAAGGCCATGGACGCGAACG
>JBDTTZ010000407.1:0-4751 GCA_040008015.1 Gemmatimonadota bacterium | reverse complement strand
GCCGTCGCCGGAGGGTACATCTCGATCACGCCGCTCCATATGGATCTCACCAACTACCCGCTGATCGAAACGGTGCGGGGCTGGCAGCTGGAGCGGTAGTGGCCGACAGCTACGGCGGATACCGGACCCAGCTGGTCGAGGTGCTGCGGTCCAAGGGGATTCACGATCTCGGGGTGCTGAAGGCGGTGGCCGAGGTCCCGCGGCATCTATTTGTCCCAGAGAGCGTGCGCCACCGCGCCTATGAAGACTCCGCGCTGCCGATCGCCAGCGGGCAAACCATCTCGCAACCCTTCGTCCAGGCCCGATCGCTGGAGGGAGCCGAGCTGGGAGGACGTGAGAAAGTACTTGAGGTCGGCACCGGCTCCGGGTACCAGACGGCGCTGCTCGGCAAAATCTCCAGCATGGTATTCAGCGTGGAGCGGGTGGAAGGCCTGGCGCGCACCGCGCGGCTGGCGCTGGCGAGCGCCGGCATTCGCAACGCCACCGTGCTGATCGGTGACGGCACCCTGGGGTGGAAGCCCTACGCGCCATACGACGCCATCATCGTGTCGGCCGCCAGTCCCGAGGTGCCGGCACCGCTGCTCGATCAGCTGGCTGACGGTGGCCGCCTGGTGGTTCCCCTGGGCGACCGGGAGTATCAAACCCTGACGCTGGTGCGGCGGGAAGGGAGCTCATTCGTTCGCCGCTCGCTGGGCGATGTGCGTTTCGTTCCGCTGCTGGGCCAGTTTGGATTCAACCCTTCCGATCCCGGATCCATGCATGCTGGGTAACCTCATCACCTGGTTGATCGAGACGGTTTCGACCCTGGGCTATCCCGGCATCGTCGTGCTCATGGCGATCGAGTCCTCGCTGCTCCCGCTGCCCAGCGAGCTGGTCATGCCGCCGGCGGGCTACCTGGCCGCGCAGGGCCGCATGGATCCCTTCCTCGCAGTCGCCGCCGGCACCCTGGGGAGCCTCCTTGGCGCGCTGGTGAATTACTATCTCGCGGTCGGGATCGGTGAGCCGATGCTGCGCCGCTTCGGCAAGTACGTCCTCATCTCCGAGAAATCGCTGACCCGGACCGAAGCCTACTTCGCGCGCCACGGTGAGATCAGCACCTTTGTCGGCCGGCTGCTGCCGGTGATCCGGCATCTGATCTCGATCCCGGCCGGACTGGCCCGGATGAACCTGGGGAAATTTGCCCTGTTCACCGCGCTCGGCGCGGGAATCTGGTGCGCCGTCCTCACCTATATTGGATGGTTTGTCGGAACCCACGAAACCCAGCTCAAGGAAATATCTTACCAGGCCATGGCCCACGACGTGCTGATCAAGTACATCCTTCCCGGACTGGTGCTCCTGATCGTGGGGTACCTGATCTGGCACCGCCGCCGGCGGGTGGGGAAGGCATGATGGCGGCGCGCTTCCTCGTCTCCGGCGAAGTTCAGGGTGTGGGATTCCGCTGGTTTGTGGCGCGGCACAGCCGGCAACTGGGCTTGAGGGGCCACGCCAGGAACCTTCCGGATGGCCGGGTGGAAGTGGTGGTGGCCGGTTCCGCCGAGGGCCTCGAGCAGCTGACGGTCCTGCTGGGGAACGGACCGGCCCATGCCCGGGTTACGACGGTGGACCGGGTGAATATTTCAGAGGAAGAGGTCTCGTACAAGTCATTTGAAATCATGTAATTCCTGAAATCATTTCACCCGAGACTTTACGTGGATTCACTGGCCCAGTCCATCGAGAAGCGGCTCCGTTCCATCCCCGACTACCCCAAGCCCGGCATCCTGTTCCGCGACATTACACCGGTGCTGGGTGACGGTCCGCTCTTCCGCAAGGTGGTGGAATCGCTGGCTCGGCCGTATCGCCACGACGGGATCAGTCACGTCGTGGGTATCGAGGCTCGAGGGTTCATCTTCGGGGGTGCGGTAGCGATGGTGCTCGGCGCCGGCTTCGTCCCGGTTCGAAAAGCAGGGAAGTTGCCCTGGCAGACCCGCAGCCAGGAGTACGCGCTGGAGTACGGCACCAGCGTCGTCGAAGCTCATGTGGACGCGGTTGACAAGAAGAGCTCGGTCCTGATCGTGGACGATGTCCTGGCTACCGGAGGCACCGCCCAGGCCGCCGCCGACCTGGTCCGCGCGCTCGGCGGCACCGTGGTGGGATGGAGTTTTCTGCTGGAAGTCGGAGGCCTTGGCGGCCGCAAGCGGTTGGTAGATGGACGCACCACCGTCCTGCTCGAAACCTGATCCTATTTGCCGTCCTGATATTGACTTAGGAAGGTTGCCCCGCGTTATTTCCCGGGTTCTGCCCCCGTAGCTCAGCTGGATAGAGCAGCAGTTTCCTAAACTGTTGGCCGCGCGTTCGAGTCGCGCCGGGGGTACCTTTGCGAACCATTTTGGAAGATTCATGGCCACGACCTTGACCGCGCCGCAGACCGCCCCAGCCAACAGGAGCGCCCGTTTCCTCGCCTGGAGCCAGGCTCATCAGAAGCTGCTGATGATCGTCGGTGGTGCTCTCCTCGCCATCGGCCTCGTCATCTGGTTTCTGATCACCGCTGGCGCCAGGCGAGAGGACTTTGCCAACCGCAGCCTGAACCAGGCTCGGGGCATCGCCGAATCGGGCAATATTGTGCTGGCGTCCACCGAGTTTCAGAAGCTGATTGATACCTATCCGGGTACCGGGGCGTCCCGGGAGGCCGAGATATCCCTTAATCAGCTCAGGCTGATCAGCGGGCAGCAGGAGCTGGCCATCGTCCGGTTACGGGAGTTCCTGAAGGGCAACCTCGAGCCCAAGTACATGGCGGCCGGCAACGCGCTCCTTGGGGCCGCCCTGGAAAACGCCCAGAAGCACGCCGAGGCGGGGAACGCCTACAAGGCAGCATCGGACGCTGCCACTTTGGACTACCTGAAGGCCGATTATCTGCTCCAGGCAGCGCGGGCGTATCAGGCCGGAGGCAAGAACGCCGACGCACTAGCAGCCCTGAAGACCGTGATCGACAAGTACCATGAGACCCCGGCCTTGACCGAAGCCCAAGTCCGGTTGGGAGAGCTCACGAAGGGCGAGATGTAACCCAGGGACAGAGGACTAAGGACTAAGGACTAAGGACTAAGGACTTGAAGCATCGGAGTTCCTTAGTCCTTTTTGCGCGTAGTCCTGGGTTACGCAGTAAGGTGACACTGGCCTGACATTAATGTCGTATAAGATATGTTATGTTAAGCTACAATGAGGATAACTGTGGACAACTGAGGAAAACTCTACCCCGCCTGAATTCAGTCTGAGAGAGTCCCGCGGAAGACCAGCCTTCCTTCGCCGCTTAGCCAGACCTGGGAGGCCTGGTTGGCACCCAAAACCGCCCGGATTTCCAGGGTTCGGCCACCCCGGCAGACGATCTGTGCAGGCAGTGAACCTCTCCCAGCGCCCCCCAGGGCCACCGCGCTGGCCACCGCTCCGGTTCCGCAGGCCAGGGTCTCTCCCTCGACGCCGCGCTCGTAGGTCCGCATGAGCCAGCGAGACCCGTCGCCCTCAATAACGGCTGCCACGAAGTTGACGTTGGCCCCCGCTGACCCCGCCCCCGGGTGGAACCGCAGTTCCCTTCCCCTGCCCGCAAGGTCAATCTTTTCCACATCTTGGACCAGCACCGTAAGGTGGGGTACTCCCACCGTAGTGAGCCAGATTGCCAGCTCTCCCGGCCCCCTGGCGATGCCTGGGTCCCGGGGCGCCAGGAAGTCGGGGAGGTTCAGGGAAGCCTCGGCGTCCCCGGTGCGCCGAGTGGGAAAGGTTCCCGCTCCGGTGACCAACCGTATCCCGTCGGGGCCGGCCATGCCGAGGGTGGTGGCGAGCACCGTGCTGCAGAGGGCAGCGTTGCCGCACATGGCGGCCTCGGAACCGTCGGAGTTGAAAAAACTCATGCGGACCTGGCCCGGCGCCAGCGGGGTCAGCACCGCGAACCCATCGGCTCCGACCCCATTCCGCCGGTCACAGACCGCGACAATCCGATCCACCGGCCAATCCGCAACCCGGTGAACCCGCCCGTCGAGCATCACGAAGTCGTTGCCCGACCCGGTCATCTTGTAAAACTCAGTGCCCAATTGTGCTCCCCCCTTAGAGGACTAAGGACTGAGGGCTGAGAAGTCCTCAGTCCTCAGCACTCAGTCCTTTTTTCTAGAGTCGTCCGAAAAGTGAGCGGAGTCGGAGCCACCATACCACCCATATCGCCTCCCGCACGATCCGCTTGTTCATCTTGCTCTGCCCCTCCATCCGGTCGGTGAAAACGATGGGGATCTCCTTCAACCGGAATCCTTTCTTCCAGGCGAGGAAACTCATCTCGATCTGGAAGGCGTAGCCATTGGAGCGCACCTGGTCCAGCTTGAGCGTTTCGAGGACCGTCCGCCGGAACGCCTTGTAACCGCCGGTCGCGTCGCTGAGCGGGAGGCCGGTGATGACCCGGGCGTAGAAATTCGCGCCCAGGGACAGCAGCAGCCGGGAGATGGGCCAGTTGATCACGTTCACGCCCTGGGCGTACCGGGACCCGACCACGATGTCGGCGGTCTCGAGGGCCCGGAGAAAGTCGGAGATTCGCTCCGGGTCGTGGGAGAAATCCGCGTCCATCTCGAAGATGACCTCGTAGTCGCGTTCCAGGGCCCAGCGGAACCCGGCGAGATAGGCTCTTCCCAATCCCTCCTTCTTCTCCCGATGCAGCACGTGGACCCGGGGCTCGATCTCCTGGAGCCGCTTGGCCAGCGCGCCGGTGCCATCGGGCGAATTGTCGTCCACCACCAGCA
>JBDTTZ010000406.1:0-6472 GCA_040008015.1 Gemmatimonadota bacterium | reverse complement strand
CGGCCGAGGGCGTGTCGCCCACCAGGGTCGCGCTGCGATTCCGGGTTGCGGCCGATACCATTCGCAATGCTGGTGACGACGAGCTGTGGCGGCTGTCCCGGCTGCGCTGGCTCGATTCCCGCCTGGATGAGGACAACGGCCTGGTGCCGCCCTACACGCCAGTGGAGGTCTCCGGCAATGAGATCGGCGTCCTGGGTCGCCGCATTACGCTGGGACCGACCGGGTTTCCCACGTCGATCCGAAGTTACTTCGACATCGAGATGACCAGGCTCAACAGCTCGGCGCGTGAGCTGCTGAGCGCTCCGGTCACGCTAACTGCCCTGGGCCGCGATGGGACTCGCCTCACCTGGTATCCCGGCAAGCTGCAGGTCGGCCCTCAGGGTGAGGGCGCGGCTGAGTGGGAGGTCGGGAGCGTGTCGGGTCCCCTTGAAATGACGGTGCACGGGAGGGAAGAGTTCGACGGGCACATCCAGTTCACCGTCAGCATCAAGGCCACCGAGGCCACGGATCTCAGCGACATCCGGCTCGAGATCCCGATTGACCGAGACGTCGCCCGGTACGCGATGGGCCTCGGTTTGAAGGGCGGCGTTCGGCCCGACACCCTTGCCTGGACGTGGGACGTCAAGAAGAACCACGACGCCGCCTGGATCGGCGACGTGAACGCGGGTCTCCAGTTCAGCCTGCGGGACGACCGCTACCGCCGCCCGCTCAACACCAACTTCTACCAGTCTCAGCCGCTCATCATGCCCGCCTCCTGGGACAACGGAGAGAAGGGTGGGTGTCGCTTCGGGCCCGGCGATGAGCGCACTTACCTGGTACGCTGCTACAGCGGGGCTCGGCACATGGCAGCCGGCGAGGTCCAGCGCTACGACTTCATCCTTCTGTTGACCCCGTTCAAGACCCTGGACACCAGGGGACAGTGGGATACCAGGTACTTCCACGCCTACGTGCCCCTCGACAGCGTGGCGAAGATGGGCGCCAATACCATCAACGTGCACCACGCGACGGCGATCAACCCCTGGATCAACTATCCCTTTCTGCGGCCCGACACCATGCGGGCCTACATCGACGCGGCGCATAGGCGCGGCTTCAAGGTCAAGATCTACTATACCGTCCGGGAGCTGACCGACCACGCCCCCGAGATATTCGCGCTGCAGAGCCTGGGACACGAGGTCTTCTCGACCGGACCGGGCGGCGGCTTCTCCTGGTTGCAGGAACATCTGAACGGCGACTACATCGCCGCCTGGCATGTCCCCGAAATCAAGGACGCCGCGATCGTCAACACCGGGATTTCCCGCTGGCACAACTTCTACGTCGAGGGCCTCAACTGGCTGGTCCAGAACGTAGGGATCGACGGGCTCTACATCGATGACGTCGCTTTCGACCGCACCACGATGCAGCGGGTCCGCAAGGTGCTGGATCGGGGAAGGCCGGGCGCGCTGATCGATCTTCATTCGGCCAACCAGTACAACCCGCGCGACGGCTTCGTGAACAGCGCGAATCTCTACCTGGAACACTTTCCCTACATCAACCGCCTCTGGTTCGGCGAGTACTTCGATTACAACAGCCCGCCGGACTACTGGCTGATCGAGGTTTCCGGGATCCCCTTCGGTCTGATGGGCGAGATGCTCCAGGATGACGGGAACCCCTGGCGCGGCCAGGTCTTCGGAATGACCAACCGGCTACCCTGGTCCGGGGATCCGCGGGCGCTGTGGAAAGCATGGGATGACTTCGGGATCCAGCAGAGCCGGATGATCGGGTTCTGGGTGCCGGATAGCCCGGTCAAGACCGGACGGGACGATATCCTGGCCACCAGCTACATCCGGGACGGCAAGACCATGGTGGCCCTGGCGAGCTGGGCCCCAGACACCGCCCAGGTGTCGATCACGATCGACTGGAACCAGCTGGGCCTGGACCCGGCCCGGGCCAGGTTCAGGGCCCCCGCGATTGCCGGCTTCCAGGAGGCCAGGGAGTTCGCCCCGGGAGCGCCGATTCCGGTCCTGCCCGGAAAGGGTTGGCTGCTGGTGGTGGAATAGGCCCCGGAGGGTAGATTCATGCCTCAGCCGCCGCCTATCTATGGAACTAACTAGCCACGGATAGCGCGGATACAGCCACAAGTCACATACAAGTACGCTGCATCGGGATCGAGCATTCAAGCGAAACGGATCCGCGTCCATCGGTGCGTTATCCGTGGCCGGCAAGTCTTTTTCTTCAGGAGATCTCTATGCCACGGTTCCGTCCAACCGGCTTTTTCCTGTTATCCATCGTTCTTGTTCCGTCTCTGCTTTCCCAGTCTCCACCAGTCGCCCGGGTCATCTCCCACGTGGACACCCTTCACGGCGATGTTCGGATAGACAATTACCACTGGATCCGGGAGAAGACCAACCCCGAAGTGATCGCGTATCTCAACGCCGAGAACGAGTACACCGCGGCCCGGATGCGGCACACCGAGACGCTCCAGGACCGGCTTTACACCGAGATGCTGGGCCGCATCAAGGAAACCGACCAGGCAGTGCCGTACCTCGACAACGGCTACTGGTATTACACCCGGACCGAGGCGGGAAAGTCGTATTCGATCTACTGCCGGAAGAAAGGGAGCCTCGACGCGCCGGAGGAAGTGATCTTCGACCAGAACGCCCGTGCCGCCGGCAAGAAGTTCCACGGACTCGGCGGGTTCGATGTAAGCCCGGATGCCCGGCTGCTGCTCACCATCGAAGACACCACGGCCTTTCGGCAATACACGCTCTACGTGAAGGACCTGGTTGGCGGGCGGTTCATTGACTCGATTCCCGGCGTCTGGAACGGGACCGCGTGGGCCAACGACAACCGGACCTTCTTCTACATGACCGCCGATTCCGCCATGCGGGGCAACGCGGTCTGGCGTCACGTCATCGGAACCCCGCGGACCCAGGATGTGAAGATCTTCCAGGAAGACAACGTGCTGAATGACGTCGGGGTGTTTCGCACCCGGAGCGGCAAGTACATCTTCGTCACCGCGGATGGCTACACCTCGTCCGAATGGCGCTACCTCCCGACCGATAACCCGACCGCGCCTCTCAAGGTCTTTGCCCCCCGGCGCGCCGGGGTGGAATACTCGGTCGAGCACGCGGACGGCTTCTTTTTATTGTCGACCAACGACCAGGCGCGGAACTTCCGCCTGGTCCGGGTGCCGGAGGCCGACATCGCGCCGTCCAACTGGACCGACTGGCAGCCGGTCAACGACTCGGTCTTCATCGAAGGGGTGGACGCTTTCCGGAAGTTCATCGTGGTAACCGAGCGCTTTGGCGGACTGCGCCGGCTCCAGGTGACCGATCTCGCCCGCAACCAGACCCACTTCATCTCCTTCCCGGAAGCCGCCTACGGCGTGGTCGGGTCCACCAACGCCGAGTTTGACACCGATACCTACCGGTTCTCTTACTCGTCGATGGTGACCCCCAGCTCGGTGTTCGACTACAACATGGCAACCCGCGAGCGGATTCTGAAAAAGCGCCAGGAGATTCCCAGCGGCTTCGATGCCAGCAAGTACGAGGTCGCCCGGTTCATGGCGCCGGCCCGGGACGGCGTCCTGGTCCCCGTTTCGGTCCTGATGCAGAAGGGCGCTCCTCTGGATGGCACCCACCCGCTGCTGCTCTACGCCTACGGGTCGTATGGCGCCACCACAGAGCCCACCTTCAACTCCAGCGTGTTGAGCCTGGTGGACCGCGGGTTCATCTACGCCCTCGCCCACATCCGGGGTGGCCAGGAGATGGGCCGCCAGTGGTACGACGACGGCAAGATGATGAAAAAGATGAACACCTTCAACGACTTCATCGATGTGGCCCTGGAGCTGGTGCGCCGCAAGTACACCAGCAGCGACCGGCTGGTGGCCAACGGCGGCAGCGCCGGCGGCCTGCTCATGGGCGCGATTGCCAACCTGCGGCCCGATCTCTTCCGCGCGATCGTGGCCGAGGTGCCCTTTGTGGATGTCATCAACACCATGAATGATGCCTCGCTGCCGCTGACCGCGCAGGAATGGGAGCAGTGGGGCAACCCCGCGATCAAGGAGCAGTACGATTACATGCTGCGGTACTCGCCTTACGACAACGTGGGTCCCCGGAACTATCCCTGGATGCTGGTCACCACCTCGCTCAACGACTCTCAGGTGATGTACTTCGAGCCCACCAAGTGGGTGGCCAAATTGCGTGCCCTTGGTGGGAGCCACAACCCGCTGCTGTTCAAGGTGAACATGGGCGGCGGGCACGGTGGCTCGTCGGGCCGATATGAGCGGCTGCACGAGATCGCGTTCAAGTACGCGTTCATGCTGGACGCGGTTGGCCTGGCCAACGCGACGCCATGAAGCATCCGGGGTTTGTCGTGGTGGCTGGAATGCTCGCCCTGCTATCGGGTAGTGGGTGGGCGCCCGGTCATTCCGATGCCGTCGTTCCCAACGACAATCGCCTGCCCGCGGGTCGGCTCCACGGTGACACGCTCGAGGTCCATCTCGAGGTCCGCCTGGGCGTATGGAGCCCGGAGGCCGATAGCGGCCCTTCAATAGAAGTGGCGGCGTTCGCCGAGGCGGGGAAGGCGCCCCAGATTCCCGGGCCCCTGATCCGGGTGCCGACCGGGACCACGATCGTGGCGACCCTCACGAACGCTCTGTCCGATTCCAGCATAGCGGTCCACGGTTTCCTCTCGCGGCCATCCGCTACGGACGACAGCCTCGTCCTCGCGCCGGGGGAGTCCCGGAAGGTCAGGTTCGCGGTCGGTGCCCCCGGCACCTATCTCTACCGCGCGGTGCTCGGCAAGCACGCGATGGATCGCCATCTCAGCAATGAGCGAGAACAGGTGGCCGGCGCGTTTATCGTGGATCCGCCTGGCGGTTCCCCACCGGACCGGATCTTCATGATCAATATCTGGGGCAGCCGGGTTGATTCGGCGATGTACCGCCCGATCGACTACCGTAACGCGATTACCATCAACGGCCGGTCCTGGCCCTGGACCGAGCGGATCCAGGCCTCAACCGGAGACACGCTGCGGTGGCGGGTGATCAATGCCAGTGGACGGTCCCACCCGATGCACCTGCACGGGTTCTTTTACACGGTGAATTCCCGGGGTGATGGCACCACCGACACAATGTACGCTGCCGACGATCGCCGCCAGGTCGTCACCGAGCCGATGCAGCCGTTCACCACGTTGGCGATGAGCTTCACCCCCGACCGGCCGGGGAACTGGATTTTCCATTGTCACGTCGGATTTCACGTAGTGCCCCAGTCCCGGCTCGACAAGCCGGGGCCGGGAAGCCATGAGGCGATGGTCCACGATTCCATGGCGCACATGGCTGGACTTGTCATCGGTATCACAGTTCGGCCCGGGCCGGGCTGGCGGGAGCCGCAGCGCGACAATCTGCGGGTACTGCATCTCTTCGTGCAGGAGGGTACCCCGCGCACCCATGCGGCGCGGGCGCTCGGATTCGTGCTCCAGCGGGGCGCGACTCCGCCCCGGCCCGATTCGGTCGAGCTGCCCGGGTCCCTGCTGCTGTTCAGCCGGGGCCAACCCACCGACATCGTCGTCACCAACCGGCTTCGCGAGCCGGTGGCAATTCACTGGCACGGGATCGAGCTGATGAGCTATTCCGACGGCGTGGCGGGGTGGAGCGGTGGCCCGCAGCATCTCGCGCCTTCGATCATGCCGGGCGACTCCTTCGTCGCGCATCTGACGTTACCCCGGGCCGGTACCTTCATCTATCACACCCATATCAACGATCTCGAGCAGCTGTCGTCGGGGCTGTACGGCGCCATCGTGGTGCTCGAGCCGGGTCAGAAGTTCGACCCGGGCCGGGACCATGTGTTCATCGCCGGTTGGGACTCTCCGAATCCGGAGCCGCCCAGAGTGCTGATCAACGGTGATTCACTGCCGGGTCCCCTCGAGCTCAAGGCCGGGGTGCCGCACCGGTTTCGCTTGGTCAATATCGGCCTCGCCCTTCCGGTGACCTTCTCGATCTATCGCGACAGCTCGCTGGTGCGTTGGCGGCGGGTGGCGAAGGACGGCGCCGACCTCCCGGCCCACCAGGCCCACGTGGTGGCCGCGCGCCAGGCGGTGCAGGTCGGGGAGACGTACGACGTCGAGTTTACGCCGGAGCCGGGGGAGTACCGCCTGGTATCGCTGCCGGCTGCCCCGGGGAACCCGACCTCGGTGCAACGACTGGTCGTGCGGTGACCCATTCCACAACTCAGGAGCTGCCCCACCCATGATGCCACGACCCGGTGCGCGATTAGTCCTTGCTCTGGTGATGATTCCCCGCTTTACGCTCCAGGCCCAGACCGTCACACCCAGGCGGCGGGCAGCAGATGTACCAGGCGCTGCGCGAGCTCAAGGTGCCGACCCAGCTGGTGATTTATCCTGATCAGTATCACGGTTTGACGTTGCCGAGTTTCCTGAAGGACCGGCTGGAGCGGTACGTGGCCTGGTACGACCGGTATCTCAAGACTTCGGG
>JBDTTZ010000405.1:0-2810 GCA_040008015.1 Gemmatimonadota bacterium | reverse complement strand
CGGCATAGGCCGCGAGACTGGCCGCGGTGTTGCCGGTCGAGGCGCACATGACCGCCCGCGCGCCCAGGCGCTTCGCCTGGGTCATGCCCACTGTCATGCCCCGGTCCTTGAACGATCCGGTCGGATTGTGGCCTTCATGCTTGAGACTCAAGTCGGGCATGCCAGCCCAGTCCGAGACCCGTGCCCGCCGCAACAAGGGAGTGTTTCCCTCGGGGTGGCTCACGACCTCGGCGCCGGCCCTGGGCAGTACCAGCTCGCGAAATCGCCAGACTCCAGACCGGGCGATGATGTTGTCCTCTCCTTGCCGCAGGGCGAAGCGGCGGGCCAGGGCCGAGCCTCGGACCGAAGGCGCCTGGTGCCGCACCGAAAAGAGCCCACCGCACTCGCAGCGGTTCCGAGCGGTGAGCTCGGGAAACTCCTTGCCGCATCCTTCACAGACCAGCAGGCTTTCGAGCGGTGCGGTCATGCCGGTAACTCCGGTCGCTCGGTCTCGATCCGGGCGCCCAGCCGGTCCACTTCGTTCACCCGGGTGCGGCACGACAGGCCCGCCGCCCGATACGCGGCGGTCATCGCTTCGCTCACCCGGATGCCGGCATCATCGTCCTTCACCAGCGCAAAGGCGGTGGGGCCGCTCCCCGAGATCGAGCACCCCAGCGCCCCTGCCGCCATCGCGGCCGCCTTTGCTTCGCTGAATCCCTGGAGCATCGGGCTCCGGGCCGGCTCGGCGATGCGGTCGTCAATCGCGCGTCCCAGCAGGGCGAGGTCGCCGCTCGACAGCGCCGCGACCAGCGCGCCCACCTGCGCAGCCTGGTACAGCGCGACGCTTCGAGGCACCGCGGAGGGTAGCGCCATCCGCCCATCCCTGGTGGACATGCGCTGGTCGGGATGGGCCATGACGACCCTCAGGCCGGGAGGAACGGGAAGCGAGACCAGGTCCAGCGGATCCATCGAGCGGATGAGCACGACCCCGCCGATGAGTGAAGCCGCGATGTTGTCGAAATGCCGTCCGGCGACCGTTTCTTCCGCCGTCAGGCAGCACTCGATGAGGTCATCGCGGCCCAGCGCGCCGCCCAGGAGCGCATTGACCGCGACCGCGGCCGCCACGGCGGAAGCGGCGCTGCCGCCCTGCCCGCCGGCCAGCGGGAGTCCTTTCCGGACCTGGAGCCCAATGCCGATCGGCGAGGTCCCCATCTTCCTGATCACCTCTCGCGCGGCGATACCGGCCGTGTTCTGATTGGGATCGTGCGGCAGATCGGCGTGCCCCGGATCGGTGATCCGGATTTCCCCACCCGGAATCCGCTCCGCGGTGACCCGGTCTCCGGGCCCGGCCACCGCCATGCCGAGGATATCCAATCCGGGCCCCACGTTGCCGATGCAGCCTGGAGCGAACGTCGTTACTCTGTTCATGCGATCACAGTATGCTCCCATTACTTTCCACGCCATCCCGGGAGCCCGGGCATCGCTTCTGTCGGTCATCCGCATAACTGGAGCTTGAATGCGAATCGCTGTCCCCCGGGAGACAGCACCCGGCGAACATCGCGTGGCGCTGGTGCCGGAATCTGTCGCCAGGCTGGTGAAAGCGGGGTGCGGCATTGCGGTGGAGAAGGATGCGGGCCTGGCGGCGGGATTTCCCGACGGAGCCTATCAAAAGGCGGGCGCGACCATCGCTGCCGATTTCGCTGCTACCTGCCAGGGCGCGGACCTGGTGCTCAAGGTGCAGCGGCCAAGTGACCGGGAAATCTCCACCCTGCCCGCCAACTCGACGTTGATCTGCTTTCTGTCCCCGGCCACCAGCAGCTCCCAGGCCCCGGCACTGGGCGCCCGCGGGATCAGCGCCTACGCGATGGAGCTGGTGCCCCGGATTACCCGGGCGCAATCGATGGATGCGCTCTCCTCCCAGGCCACCATCGTGGGGTACAAGGCGGCGCTGATCGGCGCGGCCGCGATGACCCGGCTGCTGCCGATGATGACGACCGCCGCCGGAACCATCGCTCCCGCCAAGGCCTTCGTGCTGGGGGCCGGCGTCGCCGGTCTCCAGGCCATCGCCACCGCGCGCCGGCTCGGCGCGGTGGTTTCCGCCTTCGACGTCCGCCCCGCCGCGCGGGAGCAGGTGCAGAGCGTCGGGGCCACGTTCATCGCCGCCGACCTGGTGAGCGCGGCCAGCGAGACCGCGGAAGGCTATGCCACGGAGCTGGCGGCGGACCAGCACCAGCGGGAGCTCGAGGTGATTCACCGCCACATCAGGGACATGGACCTGGTGATTACCACCGCGGCGATTCCCGGCAGGCCGGCGCCCCGGCTGGTCACCGAGGCCATGGTGAAGGACATGCGCCCCGGCTCGGTGATCGTGGACGTGTCGGCCGAGGCGGGTGGGAATTGCGACCTGACGGTGGCGGGGGAGACCCGGGTGGTATTCGGCGTGACCATTATTGGAGCGGTGAATCTCCCGGCGACGGTGCCCTTCCACGCCAGCCAGATGTACAGCCGCAACCTGCAGACGCTGGTCGAATACGCGCTCAAGGACGGCGCCTTCCGGGTCGAGCCCGGCGATCCCATCCTGGAACCGATGCGCGTCACCGCCTCTCTCGTCCCGAGTCTCTGAGCAATGTCCGCCACGTCCATCATTGAGATCTACGTCTTCATCCTCGCGGGGTTCGTCGGTTTCCTGGTGATCACCCGGGTGCCGCCGCTGCTCCACACCCCGCTCATGTCGGCCGCCAACGCGATTTCAGCGATCTCGCTGGTGGGAGCCATTGTGGCCGCCGGCTCCGATCGCAACACGGTGAGCACCGTCCTCGGGCTGATCGCCG
>JBDTTZ010000404.1:0-2564 GCA_040008015.1 Gemmatimonadota bacterium | reverse complement strand
CGAGGGGGAATGAGAATTCGACTCCGGCTCACCAAGGGCAACTGGCGGCTCGACTACCTGGCGCTGGCCGACCTGGGGACCGAGGTGGCCCCGATCCGGTTGGATCCCTTCGAAGTGTTGCGAGGAGGCGCTCCCGACACTACGGCCCGCCGGCTGCTGACCGACACGACCCAGACGCTGGTCACCCTCCCCGGAGATGCCTTCACTCTCCGCTACCGGTTGCCGGAACACCCCGAGCGCTACGAGCTGTTTCTCGAGTCGCGCGGCTACTACCTGGAGTGGATGCGGGAGGAGTGGCTTAAGGAGGAGAACCCGGAACGAAGCGTGTTGGCATTTCGCGATCCCGCCGCCGCCCTCCGGATGCTGGCGCCGGAGTACAAGAAGCTCGAGCCCCGGATGGACGACGCGTTCTGGCGGAGCCGTTATGCGAAGCCGTAAGGCGGTAGGACGGCATGGTTATGCGCCCCTAATTGCGCTGACCGCGATTCTGGCCACCGGGTGCGCCGGGATCAATGCGCCGAGCGGCTCGGTGCCGCCGGTCGCCCTGGCTCCGCAAGATCCGTTCGGAGGATGGGCGGCGGTATGGGCCGACAAGCCCTACAGTCCGAAATTCGAAGGCGAGTTGATCGCCATCGGTCCCGACAGCGTGTTCGTGCTGGTCGGCGATAGCCTGGTCGGACGATCGTTGAGCGGAGTCCGCCGGATCCGGGTGGTGGGCTACAATCCCAAGGCCGGTGATCTGATGACCTGGACAGCGGGTGGAATGTTCAGCACGCTGTCGCACGGCCTGGTGGCCTTCATCTCGGCCCCGGCCTGGTTATTGGCAGGTGGGGCAATCACCAGCAGCGCGGCCCATGCCTCCGAGATCAACGTCCCCGGGTACCACAAGACCTGGGATGACTTGAGGCCGTATGCCCGCTTCCCGCAAGGGATTCCCGCCGGGTTGGACCGGACGAGCATCAGAGCGCGTCCGCGCCAGCAACCTGCGCGACGCTAGCTCTGCAACAGCACCTCGCGAAGGTCGCGAAGAGATTGTTGACGCTAACCTGTCCTCGAAGCACGACTGTCGTAGACGGACTTCACGACAGTAGTCGCGATGATGATGCCGCCGCCGAGGAGCGCCCAGTTGCCGGGGCGCTCGTGGTGGACCAGCCAGGACCACACGGGATTGAACGCCGGCTCAACCAGGAGCAATACGGACGCCTCGAGGGCGGGGATCTGGCGGAGGCCCGCGGTCACCAGGATGTAGGCGACACCGATCTGGAAGACGCCGAGGTAGCTGATCAGCAGCCAGTCCTGGGTGGTGCCGTAGGTGAAGGGCCAGGCGAAGGGAAGACAGATCAGGAACGCCATGCCGTTGCCGACCACGACCGCGGACTTGGCCGCGCCGGGTGAGGGGTCGTGGGCGCCGAGCCAGCGCAGGCTCACCACGGTCACCGCCCAGGTGAAGCCGCTCACCGCCGCCAGGATGTTGCCCAGCACCGGGTTCGGCGCGGTGGCGACGGCGGGTTCCCGCCCCACGAAGAACATCCCTAACCCGGCTCCGACGATCAGCATGAAGAGTAGGTCCTGGCGGGTCACTTTCTCGTGCAGGAACCAGGGGCCGAGCAGCAGGAGGTAGAGCGGGGCGGTGGACTGGAGGAAGATGGTATTCGCGCTGGTGGTGAGCTTGTTGGCCAGCACGAAGAGAATCAGGGTGATGGAATACGTGATGGCGACGACAAAGGTGCGCCAGGACCATCCGCGCCGGGCCTCCGGGGCCAGGATCCAGACCGCGATCGCCGCGATGGCGGAGCGCAGTGCGGCAATCTGCCAGCTGGAAAAGGCGACCGACTTGATCGCCGCTCCGCCGGTAGAGAACAGCAGCGCAGCCAGAACCAGCTGCAAACGGGCCCGGGTGCGAGATTCCATTGGGAATTGTGGGATTGTGGGATATTGGAATTGAGGGGATTGTACCTGCTACATTTGAATCCCACAATCCTACAATCCTACAATCCCACAATCCCACAATTATGCATCCTTTGCTCGCCTCTTTCCCCGTCTCGATAGAAATCCCGGTGCAGTGGGGCGACATGGACGCGTACGGGCACGTGAACAACACCGTGTTCTTTCGCTATTTCGAGTCGGCGCGGATGGCGTACTTCGAGCGCTGCGGGTTTGTCCAGACCTACGTTGATGAACAGATCGGCGCGATCCTCCATTCTACCAGCTGCCGTTTCCGGCAGTCGCTCTTCTATCCCGACCGGGTCGAGGTCGGGGCCCGGGTGAGCACGATCGAGCCGGATCGCTTCACGATGGAGTACACGGTGGTGTCACTGGGAACGGGAAAGGTTGCCGCGGAGGGGTCGGGCATTATCGTGTCATTTGATTACAAGGCGGGAAAGAAGACCCTGGTTCCAAACCTTGTGCGAGAGCGCGTCGAGACATTGCAGGCGGCTTTTCATCACGAAGACACGAAAGAACGAAAGCAAGAATAGGACAAATCCCTCGCTCCGCTCGGGATGACAGCCCACTAGTGGACTGTAGTCATGAGTTCGAAAGTGCCCGGATGCGCCGACTCGGGT
>JBDTTZ010000403.1:0-4082 GCA_040008015.1 Gemmatimonadota bacterium | reverse complement strand
GAAGCAGGGAAGCAGGGAAGCAGGGAAGCAGGGAAGCAGGGAAGCAGGGAAGCAGGGAAGCAGAAGAAGAGGCCGGTTCGGGTTTTCTTGCTATCATCTGCGTGATTTTGGTTAGGTGTCTGATCGTATTTGCGGCGATTTTGGACAATGGGCAAGAAGCGGTATGAAGGTCTGTTGGCTTTTCAGGCGTGTGATACTCTGGTGCTCGCAGTCTACGGGGCAGTCCAGGCGTGGCCGAAATACGAACTCTATGGACTTACGTCTCAGGCGCGACGATGCGCATTCTCGACAGCTGCCAACATTGCGGAAGGTGCGGGCAAGCGAGGGTATCGCGAGTTCCGTCGGTATCTGGATATTTCTTTGGGATCGCTTTCCGAGCTCTCATATATTCTACGACTTGCGTTTCGATTGAACTACCTCTCGCAGAATCAGCACGATAGTCTTGATCAGCTCCTTGAAGAGGCTGGCAGACTCACCTTCAGCTTGGCTCGATCGCTCGATCGGAAGCTCAAGCAAGCGTAGCTCTCTCTGCTTCCCCGCTTCCCCGCTTCCCCGCTTCCCTGCTTCCCCGCTTCCCCGCTTCCCCGCTTACAACACCACCCTCCTCCGGAACCCACCCACCCCCAGCCCCGTCAGCAACACCGCCACCAGCAGCAGCATGCCCGCGGTCACTCCCACGGCGAGGTGGGGCACCTCGGGCGTGAGCGCAATCCGCAACCCCTCACTCATATACATCAGCGGGTTGGCCAGCACCGCGATCTGAAGCCAGCGAATGGTGCCGAGCGAGGCCCAGGGATAGTACACGCAGCCCAGAAAGATCAGCGGGGTCAGGATGACGGCGAACATGAGCCCGATGTGCTGCGGACGGACCGCCGTGCCCAGCGCCAGGCCGAACGCCGCGGAGGTCCAGGAGGCCAGGAGCAGCATCAGCACCAGCATCGGCCAGCTGGCGATGTGGATGTGCACGGGAGTGGCCGGGATCCAGGTGACGATGGGAAACACCACGGCGCCGGCCATCAGGCCCTGGAACGCGCCGAACGCCACCTTGGCGAGCGGCACGGTGGCGAGAGGAACCGGCGCCAGCACCCGGTCCTCGATCTCGCGGGTGGCGCCGAGCTCGATGGAGAGGGGCAGCGCCACCGCGGCGATGGCGGTGAACACCATCGCGACGGCCACCAGCCCCGGCACCAGCACCGTGGCGTAGCTGCCCGCGCCCGCGGCGGTCGGCAGCGATTGCCCGGTCCGCGGCAGCACGTAGGTGAACACAAATACGGTCAACAGCGGGTTCATGATGGTGCGCAGGGTGAACGGCAGCCACTCCCGGCGCAGCACCCGGAAGTCGCGAGCCCAGAGGCCGAAGACCGCGCGCAACAGCGTGCTATTCACGCAGGTCCCGGCCGGTAAGCTGGATGAAGATGGTTTCCAGCGAGGGCTCGACCACCTTGAGATCGGTGAGATACGGAGTCTCCTGGATCTCCCGGACGGCCGGGACGCCGCCCAGCGCCGAAATACACGAAGCGTGGGTTGTTTTCCGTCTGTAGGCGTGCGTGATCAGCCGCCGTGAGAGAAACTGGGATAGTCCGTCATGCCCCCATCCACGAAGATCGTGCGTCCGGTCACGTAGGAGGCCGCGTCGGAAACAAGCACCACGACCATGCGAGCGATTTCTTCCGGCTCGCCGATCCGGTTCAACGGGATTTTCTCCAGCAAGTCCTGGTAGCTCCGGGGATCGCTCCAGACTGTGCGGTTGATCGGCGTCCTGATTGCCCCGGGCGCGATGGCCAGCATGCGCACGCCATGAGGGGCTGCCTCCTGGGCGAGTGTCTTGGTCAACATACCAACGGCCGCCTTGCTCGCCGTATAGGCACTGTATCCTGACCAGGCGATTTCTTCATGCACCGAACTGACATTGAGGACGACGCCGCTCTTCTGCGGCACCATGCGCTTCAGGGCCTCCCGGGCGCAGTAGAAGGCGCCAAACAGGTTTACCTCGATCACTTTTCGCCATGCCGCGATATCGGCTTCCCATCCCAGGGCGGGGGCACCGTCAATGCCGGCGTTGTTGATGAGAAGGTCGATCCCGCCCCACGCCCTATCAATGTGCCGGAACAGATCGCCGACTGCCTTGGGGTCGGAAACATCGGCTTGAATTGAGATCGCTTCGCCCTGCAGGTTGATCGTCTGCACCAGGCCGTCCGCTGCCTCGGGATGGGACAGATAGTTGATCGCTACTTTGGCGCCGGCGGCGGCCAGGCCAAGTGCAATCGCCGCCCCGATGCCGGAATTGCCGCCGGTAACGAGGGCGCGTTTATGGTCGAGTCTTATATCCACGTTGTTTCTCCTGATCACATCGAAAGGAGTTGAGACGGCTCTGCCATCCGCTCAGCGTAGCAGAGTGCTATTCACGCAGGTCCCGTCCCGTGAGCTGGATGAAGATCGTCTCCAGCGAGGGCTCGACCACTTTGAGGTCGGTGAGATGATGCTCGGCAAGAACGGTGACCACGGAGGGCACCGCGCCCGGACCGGGAGCCACCATGACCCGGAGCCCGCGCGGAGTCTCCTGGACGTCCCGCACGGCCGGGACGCCATTCAGGGCCGCGCGCGCGGCCGTGTGATCCCCGGCGAGCGCCGCGTCCACCACCGTGGTTCCCCCCGATCGTTCCTTGAGCTCCGCCGGCGTCCCCTCGGCGAGCACTCGACCGTGATCCACGACGGCGAGACGCTGGCAAAGCCGGTCCGCCTCTTCCATGTAGTGGGTGGTGAGCACCACGGTGATCCCATCGGCCGTGAGCGATGCCACCAGGTCCCAGAGCGCGAGCCGGCTTTGGGGATCGAGTCCCGCCGTGGGTTCATCCAGGAAGAGCACCAGGGGCCGGTGCGCGATGGCGCGGGCCAGCTGCACCCGCTGCGCCAGGCCGCCAGAGAGAGCGGACGGCATGGCATCCTTGCGGTCCGCGATGCGGAAGCGCTCCAGCAGCTCGAGGCTCCGGCGGCGGGACTCGGCCGCGGGCATGCCGGAGTAGCGGCAGTGGTAATAGAGATTCTCCGCCACGGTACAGGCCCGGTCGAGCGTGATCGCCTGGCTGGCCACGCCGATCCGGCGGCGCACTTCGACCGGCTGCGCCGACACATCGATGCCGCCAACCGCGGCGGTCCCCGAGGTGGCGCAGACCCTGGTAGTACAGACGCCGATCGCGGTGGTCTTCCCCGCCCCGTTGGGGCCGAGCAGACCGTAGACAATGCCGGCCGGCACGTCGAGCGACACGCCGTCCAGCGCCGTGACCGGCGGGGAGGCGTCGTAGACTTTGCGAAGGTTTTGCAGCTGCACGGCGGGAGGCATGCGCGGAAGATAGCAGTGGTAGGTCGGGCGTCCCTGCCCGACGATGTCGTAGGTCGGGAGTCCCTGCCCGACCGGACCGGCGAAGCCGCACTCCCCCCCCGGCGACAGTCATTGCGAGCGAGCGCAGCGAGCGAAGCAATCTGGTCGCTGCCCATGCGCGTTAAGCTTGAGAGACCGCGGCCTCTTGCCGGACTCGACCGGGAAGGCGACTTTGCGAGAGACTTCTCCGTGCCCTTCCCCGGATTCCGGTGCACACCGACACTCTCTTCCTGGTTCTCTTCATCGTCGCGACCGCCGTGGCCCTGCTGGCTCGGCGGCTTCGGCTTCCCTATACCGTGGCACTGGTCGTCGCCGGGTTGCTGCTGGGGCAGCTCCATGCCTTTCCCGCCCCGCACCTCACCCACGACCTCCTGTTCAAGGTGTTTCTCCCCGGCCTCATTTTCGAAGCCGCTTTCCATTTTGACCTGGGTCATTTCCGCCGCGACCAGGCGCTGATCATGTCGCTCGCGGTGCCCGGGGTGCTGGCCGCCACGCTCCTTACCGCGGCGATCCTGGTCCCGGCGGCCCAGCTCCTCCCGCTGACCGATTCCATCACCTGGAAACACGCCCTGGTCTTCGGCGCCCTGATCGCCGCAACCGATCCCATCGCCGTGGTGGGACTGTTCCGGAGCCTGGGCGCGCCGCCCCGGCTGGGCGCCCTGCTGGAAGGCGAGAGCCTGCTGAACGACGGCACCGCCATCGT
>JBDTTZ010000402.1:0-6692 GCA_040008015.1 Gemmatimonadota bacterium | reverse complement strand
GCCGCGACTACCTGGGGGACCTGGATTATCGCCTGTCCTACCGCCACCTCGCGGGACTCACTGATTTCTTCCGCCGGCTGGCTCAGGATGGGTTGGTGCCGGATGGGTCGCTTTCCTTCATTACGGCAGCCTGACTGAAGTAACTGAAGGTAGACAAAAGTAGGGAAAAGTAGATGAAAGTAGGAGGAGTCTAGGCGGTTACTTGCAGTTACTTGCTTCTACTTTCAGTTACATGCTGTTACTTACTTGAGAAGACTCGATGACGACTGTTGACCGCAGTTCAAAAGAATTCCAGGACTACCTCTCCCTCTACGAGAAGGCGCCGCTCCTCGAGCTGGGCCGGCTGGCCGACGCGGAGCGCTGGCGGCAGCACCCGGAGAACGTGGTCACCTATATCATCGACCGGAACATCAACTACACCAATGTCTGCGTGGCCGACTGCGGCTTCTGCGCCTTCTACCGGCGGCCCAAGCACAACGAAGGGTACGTCCTCAGCTACGAGCAGATCGGCCGGAAGATTGACGAGTGCAAGGCGATCGGCGGGGTCCAGATCCTGTTCCAGGGCGGGCACAATCCGTACATCCCGTTCGAGTGGTACCTGGACCTCATGCGATACATCAAGCAGCACCATCCGATTCATATCCACGGGTTCTCACCCTCGGAGATTGTTTTCTTCTCCGAACGCTTCGGCATGCCGGTACCTCAAGTAGTACGTGAGCTCCGGGCGGCCGGGCTGGACAGCATCCCGGGAGGCGGCGGTGAGATCCTGGTGGACCGGATCCGGCAGAAGGTGGCGAAGAAAAAAGCGCAGACCGAGGAGTGGCTCGGCGTCCAGGAAGAGGCGCACCAGCAGGGGATGAAGACCTCGGTCACCATGATGTACGGTCTCGGCGAGACCAACGCGGATCGGATCGAGCATTTCTTCCGGGTCCGCGACCTCCAGGCCCGTACCGGCGGGTTCACCGCTTTCATCTGCTGGCCGCTGCAGCCGGAGGGGACCCCGGAGATGTCCCACATGCAGAAGACCGATGCGGTGACCTATCTCCGGACCCTGGCGATGGGGCGGATCATCCTGGACAACGTGCCGAATCTCCAGTCATCCTGGGTCACCATGGGCCACAAGGTGGGGCAGGTCGCCCTCCGGTTCGGCGCCAATGACTACGGCAGCCTGATGATGGAAGAGAACGTGGTATCCGCGGCGGGCACCACCTATCGGACCACGCTCAACGAAATCGAGCGGCTGATCAAGGATGCCGGCTACCAGCCGCGCCGGCGGCGCCAGGACTATTCACTGCTTGAAAGCGGGGAGGCAGGGAAGCGGGGAAGCGGGGAAGTAACGGCCGCGGTCGCGTGATGCTTGATGCCTGCTTCATGAGTATCCTTGCTTCCCCGCTGCCCTGCCGCCCCGCTGCCCCGCTATGAGGATCGGCTTCGGATACGACTCCCATCGCTTTACGGCCGGCCGGCTCCTGATCCTTGCCGGCCAGCTTATACCTTTCGGCCAGGGCCTCTCGGGGCACTCCGATGCCGATGCGGTGGCCCACGCGTTGATCGATGCCATGCTGGGCGCCGCCGCCCTGGGGAACATCGGGACGCTCTTTCCCGATAGCGACCAGCACTGGAAAGACGCCGATTCGATGAAGCTGCTGCGGACCGCGTACGACCTGGTCCTTGCCCGGGGCTGGAAGCTGGCGCAGGCCGATATCACGATCATTGTGGAACAACCGAGGCTGGCGCCGCACCTTCCCGCCATGAGTCATGCACTCGCCGACGCCGTCGGGGTCCAGGACGACGCTATCAGTGTCAAACCAAAAACCAATGAGGGAATGGGGTTCATCGGCCGGGGCGAGGGTCTCGCCGTGATGGCCGTGGTCCTGCTGGAGGCCCGCTGATCGACTCGCTCCTGCACTGGCTGACCGGTCTCCCTCCGCTGGCGATCTACATGGTACTCGGCGTCTCGACCTTCCTCGAGAACGCGTTTCCCCCCACACCATCCGATGTTGCCGTCGCGCTGGGTGCCTTTCTCACCCATAGCAAGGTGACGGTCGCGACCACCGTGTTCCTCGTCGCCTGGCTCTCCAGCGCGGTAGGCGCGGTCGTGGTCTACAGCCTGAGCCGGAAATACGGGCGCACACTGTTCAGCGGCCGCGTCGGCCGCCGGTTGCTGTCACCCCAGGCGATCGCCACCATCGAGCGCGGATACCTCCGCTTCGGTATCGCGGGAATCTTTCTGGGCCGCCTGCTGCCCGGCGTTCGCTCCTTCGTAGCTCCCTTCGCGGGAATGCTGAACCTGAGCCCGGTCAAGGCGCTAGTCCCCATGATTCTGGCATCGGGGGTCTGGTACGGGACGCTCACCTTGATCGGCGCACTGCTGGGCTCGGAGTGGGAGCACATCAATCACATTATCGCCGGGATGAACCGGACCCTGGGGTGGCTGGCGGTTGCGATCGTGTTGGCGGTCACGATCACCATGATCGTGCGGCGAAAGCGACGGAGCCGCGAGTTCCTCCTGGAGACCGTCACCAATGCGTTCGGTCCGGACCAGGTCCTGCGATCGAAGACGGATGATGAGCGGACCGCGCTGGCCGCGGCCGCCACGCTGCTGGTCGAGCTGGCCCGGGCCGATGAAACCCTTTCGCCAGGCGAGTTGGAAATGGTGACCGGCTACCTGCAGCAGCGCTACGCCCTGGCCGCTGAATCGGTGCGGAAGCCGGGAACCGGAATCATAGAGAACGCGAAGCTGCTGGAGTACGGCAACCGGCTCTCCCGCGAGTACCGCAAGCCCGAGCGCCTGGCCCTGATGCAGCGGCTGTGGAAGGCGGCATTCGGCGAAGGCGCTCTGAGAGAGCAGGAGCAGCGGCTCATGCTGCGCGCGGGGATCCTGCTGGGCCTGAGCGAGGCCGAGCTGGAGGCCGCGAGAGATGCGGCCCGCCCCGCGGGTCCGGCGGCGTGACCGTACTGGACCGGCAGTTCAGCCTGGTCCAGTTCCAGGACTATCTCGCGCTGGAAGCAGGGAATCGCGCGGCGACGGTCGAGAATTACCTGCGCGACCTGCGCCGGATGGCCGCCTTTGCTTCCCTGCACGGGGTGAACGACCCGGTTGGCGTGGACCTCAAGCTGCTCCGCAAGTTTGTGTTTTCGCTCAAGGACATGGGGCTCTCCGTCGCCACCATCCGGCGCCAGATCTCCGCGATTCGCACCTACTACGGTTTCCTGAACGGCGAGGGGATCGCCGTCGCCGATCCGAGCGAGCGCCTGGAGACGCCGCGCCGGGGCCGAACCCTTCCCGACGTGCTCACCGTGAAAGAGGTGGAGGCGCTGCTGGGGGCGCCGGGCCTGGAGGAACCGCTGGCCTGGCGGGATCGCGCGCTGCTGGAGCTGGGGTACGGCGCCGGCATGCGGGTCTCCGAGCTCTGCGGGCTGGTCCGCACCGACCTGATTCTCGAAGAGGGCCTGGTCCGCGTATTCGGCAAAGGAGGGAAAGAGCGCATGGTGCCGGTGGGCCGCGCCGTGATCGGGGCGATCTCGGTGTACCTGCACACCCTGCGGCCGGAGCTGGACCGGGGCAAGACCGAGAACCGGCTGCTGCTCAACGCGCGGGGCGGACCGTTATCGCGGGTCGGTGCCTGGGGTATCGTGAAGCGGTGCGCCAAGGCGGCGGGCATCAAGAAGCGGGTGACGCCGCACACGCTGCGGCACAGTTTTGCGACCCATCTCCTGGAAGGCGGCGCCGATCTTCGCGCGGTGCAGGAGATGCTGGGCCACGCGGATCTCTCGACCACGCAGATCTACACCCACGTGGACCGGGAGTATCTCCGGTCGGTGCATAGGCAGTTTCACCCCAGGGGGTGAGGCCGGCCCCGATCTTTCGACTAGAATGAGATAAGCGCGTTTCTTTCGCGGTCCCACCGCCAGGAAACCCGGTGTCCGGATAGGTGAACTCCTCCTATCCACCGCTCAATGCCGTGGCCGGCGACCAGGTCCGCGGTCTGGTCGAGGTACGTTCGACCCAACGGGGTCAGTCGGAGCGTGAACCCGTTCCCCAGTGGGCCGGGGTCCCGCAATTCCGCTACCTGCATGTGCAACGCCGGCGCTGGTGGCCGGGCCAGGTCCCCAATTCGCGTCCACAGCGTGAGGTCCCCCATAAAGGACCGGAATTCCATCTCCTGGGTGGCCCTGAACACCTGCTCGAAGGTATCGGCGCCATTGGCAACGGCAATCAGCAGCTGGCGTTCCGTTCTGCTGGTGCCGTCCTCCACCGAAGGGTACTCCTCCAGCAGTCGCACCAGCGCGGGCGCCAGGTAAGGAAGGGTCGTGCTGTCCCGCTGGAGAAACTCGTTCAGGCCCGCCGGCTCGGATGCCGTGAAGGCAAGCCAGGCCCGGTGGGCGAGCTCCAGGTGCGCCGGGGTCACCGGCTGGCGAATCGGAAACAGGCCGGCCATCTGCTCCGGCGTAAGCTGTCCGAGTCCGAGGAATCGGGGAACCGCGGGATGCCCGGCGATGCAGATGAGGCTCAAGGACCGGGGCGGGTGACGGTGGAAATAGTCCAGCAGTTGAATCAGCTGCAGCTGATCGTACAGATCGGCCTCGAACCAGAGGACCACTTCTTCCTCGCGGCCCACCTCGCGGAGCCGGGCATCCCGCCGCTCGAACGAGGCGACGACCTCGCTCTCGGATCCCCAGCCGACGTCCGCAATGAACCGCGACCGGACCCGGCTCACGGCCTCAAGCTCCAGCCCACCCGGCACCGGTCCCTCGTGGAGAACATCCCGCCAAGGCAGGATCTCACCTCCGATCCCGCCCTGGAGGATCAGCCCAGCGGCTGAGTCCCCGTTGGTGATGTGAAGCATCAGATGGACTCCGTCCGGTCGAACACCCGCCCCATCCAGAACAGGAGACCCAGGATTTCTCCCGCCGCGATCGCGACAAAGGCGATCGCGGCGGGAAGTGTGGCGGCTGTCCGACCCAGGGTAGGCGCGATCACAACGTAGATCGCCATGGCCGAGGCTGCCGGCAGCACCAAACCGACCAGGGTAAGGAGAATGGTGAAACCGGAGGTGAGGATGTTCTGGCCGATCGTTTCAAACCCGCCCGGCCGCACCCGCTCCAGCCTCACCCAGCTGGGGAAGAGCAGCGCACCGGCGTTCTGCAGCGTCAACACGATGCAATTCAGCACCAGCAATAGCGCGGGAATTCCCAGCAGCAGCGTGCCCAGTGTCAGGTAGTGCTGGAGGTCGGGACGGCTGCGGAGGCCGAGCCAGGCGAGGATGGCAAAACCATACTGAAAGGTGGTAAGCGTGAGGGTAGACCCGATGACCTCGGCGGTCATTATGGTGCGCCCCGACAACGGGTAGGAGCGGAGCAGGGCCAGGTACGCCAGATCCTGCCGCAGGTCGTTCCGGATCCAGTTGTGTCCCATGATCATCAGAAATCCCAGCACCGCCGCGCCGACGGTTCCCACCAGCTCCGCGAAGCCACGACGTTGACCCTCCAGGCTCACGGCGAACACAACTCCCACGACGAGGACGGCGATCAGGGTTGTGCGCGAGAGTGACCCCCTCACCACCGAAATCAGGTTTTTCCATACGATCGCCGCCCCCGGCCAGCCTCGGGGTGTCAGGGACAGCGGCGACCGGTATGCCTTCCCCTTCACGAACCCGGCGCCCGCCGACTTGCGACGGGCGATCCGTTCCGCGTATTCGGCGGAGGCCTGGACCGCCGCCTCTTCGAACGCCGAATTGGACCGGATCACCCATACGTAATGGAGCGCGAGAACCGCTGCGGCAGGCAGCAGTGCCTTGCCCCATTCGGCCAGGTCGTGGGCGGCCATGGGCGCCATCGCCAGGTGGAACGGAAACAATACCGCGGACGCAGGGAACCGGCTGAGCAGGGTTCCCAGCAGGGTCCAGAAGTCGAGGCCGCAACAGCGATCCCTCAGCTCCGGCCAGTTGCCCGCCAGGGGAACCACTAGGGCGACCACCGCGACGAGCGCGATCAGGATGACGATCCATTGCCGTCGAAGTCCAGTGCGCCAATGGGCGCTTAACCCCGCTCGGGTCAGCGAGGCGCCGAGCCGGTGCAAACTCAACGTAGTGAAGAGGATCCAGAGCGAAATCAGGTAGACCGGGAATGGCAGCGGGGGCCGCGCCCGCCGGGTAATGAAGATCCAGACCAGGGCGTTGACCATGATCAGGACCTGGGAGCGGAGCAGCTTCCACCGGATCAGGGCAGGGCGCGAGATCGGAGCGGGGAAGAGAAACTGGATTTCGACCGGAGAAAACGTCAGCGCGTTCTGCACTCCCGCGAAGAGCCACCAGCGGAGCAGGGCGAACAGCAGCAACAGCGAGCCCAGCAGGGACACCAGTTGTTGAAAGTGCGGCGCGCCTCCGTCCGGACCAGGCTGCGGCCGATGGAACAGGAAGAAATAGAGATAGGCGAAGCCGACGATCAGGGCGACCGCATAGCGCGGTTCCTTCAGCCGGGCCAACTGCCGGCGAAAGCGGTTGGCCAGGGATCGCCGGGTGAGAAACCAGAATGCGCCGTTCACGCCGACTGGCCGGAGGTGATCGCGAGGAAAACCTCCTCCAGCGCCAGGCCTTTGAGCTCGGGACGCTCGGCGACAATGGCCGCGAGTGACCCATAGGCCAGCCGGCGGCCGCGGCCGATGATCAGCACTCCCGTGCACAGCTCTT
>JBDTTZ010000401.1:0-9177 GCA_040008015.1 Gemmatimonadota bacterium | reverse complement strand
TCCAGCTCCTGGCGGGTGATCGCGTTGATCTCGACCAGGATCTGGCCCAGCTTGGTGTCCCGCTTTTCGGTCTGGAGATCGACGGCCTGCTGCAGCTGGGTCGCGGAGATCCGGTTGTTCTTGACCAGGATGTCGCCCAGCCGGTCCCGCCGGTTCACGATGGAGGCGTAGCAGATCCGGCCCAGGTCGAAGTAGATGTAACCGAAATTGTGCCGGTCGGCGACGGCCAGGCAGCCGGTTTTCCGGCCCAGCGCCAACAGCTGGAGGACGTCGGGAAGGCTGGCTTCCTTGAGGCTGCCCTTGATCGCCATCAGCGCAGGTCTTCCACGATGCGATCGGTCGAGTCGGGCCAGTCCCAGATCATTTTCTCCCGGCTGCGCACGCTGGCGGCCGGCAGCGACACCACTCCGCTCAATCGCTTGCCGCCGCTGCTCCGGCGCGGTTGCCGGGGTTGCGCCCCTTCAAGCAGCTCGCGGGCGAGACCGGCCGTCACCGGCTCGTTCCTCACCTCGGCGGCGTTGATGACCCGCTGCAGCACACCCTGCAGGGTGCGAATCGAGTCGACGTTGCGGCCGGCGAGATACTCCGCCAGCTCGGAGTCCACGGACCCGCCATTTTCCCGCAGCAGGCGCTCCAGCACCGCCAGCCGGACCTCGCGCTCCGGCGGTGGGAGGTTCACTACCAGGCCTCCCTCGAGCCGGCTCACCACGCGGGCCTCGACCCCGTCCAGTTCATTGAGCGGCAGCGCGCTGGTGAAGACCATCTGGCGCTGGTCCTCCAACAGCTGGTTGAAGAGCCAGAAGAACTCCTCCTGGGTCCGTTCCTTACTGTGAAGCAGCTGGATATCATCGAGCAGAAAGGCGGTGACCCGGCGGTAGCGGGTCCGCCACCAGTTCACCCGGTCGCGATCGATGGCCGCGATCAGGTCGTCCACGAATTCCTGGGTGCTGAGGCAGGCGACGACGGATCCTTCGGCCTTGGAGAGACCGTTCCCGATCCCGTGCAGCAGGTGGGTCTTCCCGGTTCCACTGGGCCCCACGATCACCAGCGGATTGTACTTGTGGGCCGGATGCTCGACCGTCATCAGCGCCGCGCGCACCGCCATCCGGTTGCCGGGGCCTTCGGCGAAATCCGCCAGCTGCCAGAAGGGTGACGGTCCCGGAGGAGGGGTGGCGCCCTCACGTGCCCGGGCAACCAGCGCCTCCGCCTCGGCCACGAGATCGGGGTCCCGGAAGACCGGATTTCCTCCCAGTGATGCGTCGATGTCGGTCGCCTCGGCTTCGAGCACCTGGAGCCGTTCCACGTCGGCGGCATACTGCTTTAGGACCAGGTCGGGATCGGGCGGCGTATCCTGCTCCAGCAGGGCGTTCAAGCGGCTGACCCTGTACCCGTCCCCCTCCCAGCGCAACACGGCCACCGCCACCCGGGTGCTCCAGGCTTCGACCTGCTGGGCGACGGTCGAGGATATTTCCGAGAGAAAGCTGCTGAACTCATCGTCCGCGGCCGAGGCCGGGTTGGCGGGGGCGGCCACGCCGCCCAGCACCACGCGCGCCTGTTTCTCGTCGAGCGGCTGATCGCTGACCGCCTGAAACGCGATCAGCCGGTTCAACGCCCCGATCAGCTCGCGCACATTGCTGTTGGCCAGCGACGCCACGGTTTCCAGCACGCCGGAGCCGAACTCGCTCTTTCGCTCCTCGGCGTGGCGTCGCACGATCGCGACCCGGGTTTCGTAATCCGGCGCCGCGATGTCGATGATGAGTCCCCCGGCGAAACGCTGGATCAGGCGCTCATCGAGCGAGGCGATCTCGCTGGGACTCCGGTCGCTGGCCAGCACGATCTGCCGGCTCGCGGTCTGCATCGTATTGATGACCCGGAGCAGCTCGGCCTGCATTTCACGCTGCTTGTCGAGGAACTGCACGTCATCGATGAGCAGAACATCAACGTCGGAGAACCGCTTGCGGTAGGCCTCGCTCTGCCCGGCGGCGACGGCGGCATGAAAGGCCTCGACCAGGTCGTCCAGGGTGAGATACTCGACGACCAGCCCCGGGTTGATGCCCTGGGCGGCGTGGGCGACGGCCATGAGCAGGTGGGTCTTGCCCAGGCCGGGACCGCTGTAGATGAAGAGGGGGTTGTAGGCCACACCGGGGTTTTCCGCCACCGACTTGGCCGCCGAGACGGCCAGCCGATTGGCGGAACCCACCACGAACGTGTCGAAGCGGAATCGGGGATTCAGATCCGCCGTCACTTCAGGTTGCCTCCGGCGGCCAGGCGCTTGAGAACGAGTTCAGAAATCCCTTTCAGCGTTTCGAACACGCCGGCGCCGTGCAGCGCGTCAGCGGTAAAGCTCTTGAGCGCCCGGAAATTGAGCGCGTCGTCCAGCTCGGTCTGAGTCAGGATGAGATCCCGCGGCAGGTCCTGCTTGTTGTACTGGAGCACGACTGGGAACTGCCGGACGTCAATGCCCTGTTGCAGCAGGTTCACTTGCAGGTTCTGCAGACTCTCGAGGTTCTCGTCGAACCGGCGGGCCTGGCTGTCGGCGACGAAGACCACCCCGTCGGCGCCCTGGAGCACCAGCTGCCGCGTGGCGTTGTAATATACCTGCCCCGGCACCGTGTAGAGCTGGAACCGGGTGGCGAAGCCGGAAATCACTCCCAGGTCAATCGGGAGGAAATCGAAGAACAGCGTGCGGTCGGTCTGGGTGGCCAGCGAGACCATGCGACCTCGGCGCGATTCCGGCACCCGGCCATAGATGTACTGCAGGTTGGTCGTCTTTCCGGACCGCCCGGGCCCGTAGTAGACGATCTTGCAGGTGATCTCGCGGGTCGTGAAATTGACGAGGGACATTACTTATCGACCAAAAAGGGTTCGGAGATTGGCATTCAGTTCCTTCTCGAAATCCGCGGGGAGCACCTGGGGCGGCTGTTTCTCCGCTGGTGCCGCCTTCTTCAAGTCCACGATCAACTGATTGAAGAAGAGCTGGACCAGCCCAAGCGACGTCTCTGAACCGAATACCACAAGGCCGATCATCACTCCCCGGGGAGTCTCGAACCGCGCGAGGAAATGACCCTGCCGGGTGCCCTGGTGCACGACGGTGTCAAACGGGGGCCAGGTGACCACGCGAGCCAGCTCCTGGGCCGAGGCCATGATGCCGGCACCCAGGGCCGCGGCGCTCATGACATCGAGGGCCCGGGTGAATCCGTGTTGGGCGATCACCTGCCCCGCCGATGTCATGATGAGCACGAGGCGGGCTGAGGACTCTCCCAGGAATCCTTCCAGCGGGGCCACGACCCAGGGTTCGACCGAGCGCATCAGGCTACGATCTCCGCCACCCGGGCCATTTCGAGCCGGGCGCGACCGACATTCACGCCGCGCTCGGCGATGACGACCAGCAACAGGCCGTGACCGGCCGGACACACCAGCAATGCGCCGCCGGAGGCCTGGAGGTGGAGAAAGCCGGGCTGGCCTCCCCCCGCCGCAGTGGCCGCCGCCTCCAACCGGCGCGAGAGGCTCGACGCCAGGGCAGCCAGCGCTCCGCCATCGACATCTTCCATGATCGCTTCCGCCACGACGATCCCGTCGTCTCCGGTCGCGATCATCGCCCCACGTACTCCGTGGATGGCGGTGAGTGACTCCAGCGCCTTATGATGATTGTTCATGAGCCGCGCTCCAGCCAGCGGCGCGCCGCTTCCACCGCGCGAGCCGCTCCGAGGGCCACCCGGGCCATGGGAACGCCGGGATCGCGGATCGCGAGCAACATGGTTTCCGCAGTGGGGGAGACCATGAAGAAATGGGCGCCGGAAGCTTCCAGTGCGAGACTCTGCCATTCCCCGAGCTGCAGCAGGCGCACCGCCCGGCCGGCTTCCCTGGAAACGCCGGCGAGCTCGGCCGCTACCCGGTCGGCCACTTCGCTCCCGCCGGCGCCCTTCATAGACCCGAGCAGGCGGAGACCCGCGGAGTCGACCAGAAGCAGGCCGTCGTCCTCGAGTGGATTCAGTTGAGCGCGGGAGATGCGCGGTGCCGGGGCCTCGACCGGCGCCGGCGTTCCGGACACTGGCGCTGCCTCCGCTTCCGACTCGTCGGACGCAATCGGCACCTCGGCGGGCGGATCGAATACCGGAGTCGCCGCTTCCGCTGCCTGGATTTCCTCCATCCTGGCGCGGACTCGGCGAATGACAGCAGCCAGCTGCTGATCGTCGGTGCGATGGGTGGCCGCGGTTTCCAGGTGACGCAGGGCGGAGTGGAGATCATCCGCCTTGTAGAAGAGAAACCCCAGGCCCTTGTGCGCCCCGGCGTGAGTCGAGTCCAGCCGCAGGGTCATGTCCCATTCATCGAAGGCGCCCTCGAGATCGCCCTGGTCGGCCAGGATGCGGGCGTAGAGATCGTGACCCTCGGGCAGGTCGGGATAGCGGGTGAGCCCCTGGACCGCGACCTTCGCCGCTGCCTCCAGCCGACTGGTCTGGCGCAGCGCTTCCCCCAGCTCCAGGAACACCAGGCTGCGGGGATCGGCCGCGAGCTCGGCCGTCAGGGTGCGGATGTCGTCACTCACGAGGACCTCTCAGGGCGCCATCAATGGTTACCGCCGCCTCGCGCACCGCGCGCACGGTGGCGGCGTGCGACGCCTCTTCGGGGGACATCCCCGCCGTGGAATTCCAGCGGTCACACGCCTCCGCCGCCTCCCGGAACCGCCCCTGAGCCGCGAGACAGAGCCCCCAGAGGCGCCACGCCGTAATGTTGTCCGGATCGAGCTGCAGGGCGCGATTGACCGTCGCGCCGGCCTCGAGAAACCGCCCGGCCGCTATCAGCACCCGTCCCAGAACGACATGGCTCAGCGGCTGATCGGGATGAATCGTGACGGCCTCCTCAGCAATCTGCCGGGCCAGCTCGATTCCGCCGGTCATCAACTCGTTTTCAGCGCGGACGATCAACATCGCCAGCTCCCGACCATTGCCCTGCTCCCGGGGCTGCGCCACCGGATCGTCCAGTGTGAGGATCCCGGCCGTGGTGAGCCCGAACAGGGTCTTCGCCACTTCAAACTCGGACTTGCCGAGCGTAATCGCCAACCCCCGCACGTCGGATCCACCATCGATCGCGGTCAGAACCTCCCATTCGAACGGAATCAGGTCCAGCGGGCCATCGTTGGCCGGCGGCGCCAGCCGCGGAATGATTCCCAGGTGGGGAATCTTGGTCTCGATCCGCGACCACTCATCGATCCGGCGCGCCGCTTCCATCACCAGCGCCTCGGTCGTGATCCGGATATCGGCCTCGGCCGGCGACTCGGCGATCTCGCCCTCTTCAAAAGAGAAGTAGCCCTCGGCCCAGCTCAACAGCTCGAAGACGACCTCTTCGATCTGGGAGCGCACCTGGCGGTCCAGCTCGCGGCGCCCGATCGAGCCGATATGAATCAGGATTTCGCCCAGGCGGCGGGGATCGCCGTTCTGCTGCATGGCCCGCGCGCGGGTGAGATCCTCCTCCGAGACCTTGCCCGCCTTGAGCAGCAGGCCCCCGAGCGGGTGCGGATTGCTGCGGATCTCGGCGCCGATCACCGCACCCTTGTCGAAATACACCATCCCCGCGTTCTGCCGGATCTCGGACCGGACGCGAAGCACCCCGGTCTTCCGGCTCAGGTCCAGCAGCTGGAAGACATCGTGAATGCCAAGCTCTTTCAGCGGTCCTTCGATCGCCATGGTCAGGACGCCCGGGAAAGAATGTGCTGGAGATCGCGGGCCGAACGGGTCTCGTTGCGCGCCAGCTGGGCGAACGAGGACGTTGGATCCGCCTGCACCACCCGCTCCCAGAGCTGCACGGCCTGGTGGTAGCGGCGCATCCGGGTCAGCGCGACGCCGGCGTAATACAGCGCGCCGGTGTGATTGGGGTCGAACTTGAGAATCCGGCCGAATGCTTCGAGGGCGCGTTCCGGCCGGTCGTCATCCAGCAGGGTGCGCCCGAGCAGCTGGAGCGCATCGAGCTCCAGGGGATCGGAATAGAGCAGCGCCACGAGGACATCGATGGCCGCCGGCACCGCGTCGGTGCGGCGCAGCAGGTCGGCCTGCGCGAGCGCGGCCTCCACGAAGGTGGGCAGCAGGTCCAGCGCGCGCTCATAGGCGGCGCGGGCCGAATCCCATTTTTCCCGCCGCTCCTCCAGCTCGCCCAGCTCGTACCAGACCTGGGCCAGGGTGTTGTCCAGCTCCAGCGCGGAGTGATAGGCCGCGATGGCCACGCTCAGCTCACCCAGTCGCACCGCGATACGGGCCTGGAGCTGGAGCAGGTCGGGCCGACCCGGCGCCCGGGTCTGCGCTTCCTTGACCAGGTCGAGAGCGCCCACCGGGTTACCATTGGCCAGCCGGGTCTTCGCCACGGCGACCAGCACTTCGACCCGGTCCGCCCGGCGGCCCACCAGCTCTTCGGCCAGCGGCCCGGCCTCCCGCGCCCGGCTGAGAGCCAGCAGCGCCTTGACCTCGCCCAGCGACGCGTCGTCATCGATGCCAAGCTCCACCCGGGCCTCGCGATACCGCTCCAGCGCCTCGCCGTGTAGCCCGCGGCGGGCGAAGATGTGGCCCGCCAGAATTGCGGCGGCGGGATACGGCGCGCCCCGGGCGAGTGCCCGGTCCAGCTCTGCCGAGGCCCGGTCCAGGAGACCCTTGTGGATGCACTCCCGGGCAAAGGCGAGGAGGTCTTCTCCCGCCGCGGCCTTGGGCTCGGTCTGCACCGGCGGTGCGAGATCGCGAAAGACCTGGTCGAGCAGCCGTTGATCGAATGCGAAGTCCTCGCCCACCTCATCCATGGCGACATCGGCGGAAATCTCCGGCACGATGGCGATGGTGGGATCCTCGTACTGCAGGTCGATGGTCAGCGCATACTTCTGCGGCACGTAGAACGGCTCCAGCTCGAGAGCCCGCTTGGTCTCCTTGAGGGCACCGTCGAAATCCCCGATCTGGCTCAGCGTAAAGCTCAGGTTGTAATGGGCCGACGCATTCTCCGGATCGCTCTCGACCGCCCGGGCAAAGGCGTTGCGGGCATCGGGGTACCGCTTGAGCTCGGTCAGCACCAGGCCGACCCCGTTCCAGGCGATCGCGTTGGCGGGAAATTCGCCCAGCACCTGGCGATAGGCTTCGAGTGCCAGCTGGAGCCGCCGGCGCTGCAACAACAGCAGCCCCAGGTTCAGGTGCGCGGTGACCAGGTCCCGCTTACAGCGAAGCGCCTGGTGAAATGCCTCGAGCGCATCCTCGCGGGAATCCCCGTGACCCTGGAGCACGCCGAGATTGTTCCAGGCCAGCGCGTAATTCTTATCGAGCTCGATCGCCTTGCGATAGGACTCGTCGGCGTCCTTTCTCCGCCCGGCCTGGTGCAGGCACACCCCGCGCTCGTTGAAGAGCTTGGGAGAGTCGGGGAACTCGATGACCAGGGCCTCGTACAGCTCGAGCGCGGCGCCCAGGTCGCGGCGCAGCAAGTGCACCTCGCCTATGGCCTGGAGCGTGAGGCGGCGGTCTTCCCCGCTCTCCAGCGCCAGCCGGTATTCCCGCAACGCCTCGACGTAATAGCCCTTCTGCCGGAAGGCGAGCCCGAGGTTGTGGTGCGCAAGGGTGCTGGCGTCGGAGAGCGAAGGCCGCCGCATTTCCATGGCCGGATCGTCGATGACCCGGTTGACCCCGGTGCGGCGGCGGAGCGAGAGATTGGTCTGGGCCCGGGCGAAGGTAGGGTTGAGCGCAATCGCGCGCTTGGTAGCGGCGCGGGCGGCCTCATGCTGGCCCAGGTCTCCGTACAGAAACGCCAGCAGGTAGTGCGCGTCGGCATTGTCAGGATTCAGGCCGACCGCTTCCTGGAGGATGCTGCGCGCCTGGTCGGGGAGGCCGCGGTTATACAGGGCCTCTCCATAATAGAAGAGCGCGAGGGAGCTTTCGGGATCCTTGTCGCGGGCCTGGCCGAATCGTTCCGAAGCTTCTTCCAGCCGGCCGCTCGCCTTGAGGGCCAGTCCCAGCTGGATCATGGTGGGGACATCGTCCGGGGTGCGGACCAGCAGTTCCTCGAATTCCCGGATAGCATCGTCGTGGTGACCCAGCGAGGCATAGGTCCGTCCCAGCTCCCAGCGCGCCTCGCCATCGTCCGGCGCCCGGCGCAGCCGCTCGGTCAGCTCGGCAACCCGCCGGTCGTAGTACCCGGTATTCCGGTAGGCGATCTCCAGGTTGGCCTGGGCCACCTGCATCTTGGGATCCAGCTCGAGCGCGCGGGTAAACTCCGCGATGGCCTCGGCGATCAGGCTCTTCTGGTAGTAGAGGACACCAAGATTGTTGTGAGCCCCGGCATCGGAAGGATCGATCCGGCGGGCAAAGGAGCGCAGGACGGCGAGATCGCGTTCCGAAAGAGCAGGACCGCCGGACATTCGCGCTAGGTCAGCCGAATGGCGTCGAACACGGCGCGCAACGACGCCAGGTCGGGCATCAGGAGGAAATGGCCGCGGAACCCCTTGAACTCGTCTGAGAACTGGAACTCGGTTTCCAGGCAGAAGACGAAGTCCCGCTCAAAGCCGAAATTGAGGTAGGCGGTGGTCAGGATGGCGCCGCTCAGGTCAATGACCAGGCTGGGGACCGAGGGCAGCAGCATCATGCCCATGAAATCGCTGAGCGCGGTAAGGTAGGCGCTGCTCAGGATATTGCCGGCTTCCTTGAGCCCGGACTCCTCCATCGGACCGAATTCCTGGGTGGTGCCGACCGGGCGGTGTAACAGGATATCGCAGAGCATCCGGGCCGAGTCGCGGGGGAACATGATCATGGTGCGGCCAGTGAGGTCGCCCATCATGTGCATCAGCACCGCGGCTACTACGTCGTCCGGCCGGCCGAGGACCTCCGCGACTTGCTCCAGCCGGGTGATGTTCACCTCGGGGACACTGATCATGATTTTGCGGTTGGTCATCTGCGACAGCGCGGTCGCCGCGTGCCCCGCCCCGATGTTGGCGACCTCGCGCAAGGCGTCGAGCTGAAGTTCCTGCAGATTTCGAATGTCGTCCATTACACTCTCCCCAAGAGTGGCGAGCCTCAGCGGCTCACGCTTATGGCTGATGGCGTATGGCAACGACGGTCGAATTCGGGTTTCGCTGCCATCTGCCATATGCCATCTGCTATAGTAGTGCTGCCGCGTCGAGGATCAGCGCCGGCCCGCCATCGCCGAGGATCGTGGCCCCGC
>JBDTTZ010000400.1:0-2912 GCA_040008015.1 Gemmatimonadota bacterium | reverse complement strand
TTGCGTCCCTTCCGTTCCGCTGCTCGCCTGACGATCTCCAGGTACTGCGGCACCACCGCGCTCTCCGAATATCGCTCAACGTACGCCCGATAGCCCGCCGCGGCCCTGCCCTGCCGATACCCGGCGTCATTCTGCAGCCGGTGCATCGCGGCCAGGAGCTCGTCGGACGTGCTGAACAACTCACCGCCGCCCGACTGCTCCACGATCTCCGGGAAGGGCCCGATCCGCCGGGCGATCACCGGGGTGGCCTGCTTGAACGACTCGATCAGGATGATCCCGAAGGTCTCGAAACAGACCGAGGGGACGATCAACGCCACCGCGTGCTGGTAATATCGCCGCAACTCGTCGGGAGTGACCCGGCCGAGGAACCGCACATTGGGTACGTCGCGGCCCAGCTCCCGGAGAGTGTCTCCGTATTCCCCGTCTCCCGCGATCAGCAGGTCCGCATCGGGATACTGGCGGAACAGGGGAATCACGTCATCCAGCCCCTTGATCTTCTCCAGCCGGCCCACGAACAGGAAGTAGGGGCGCCCCTGGGGGCGCTCTCCGCCCACCGCGGCCCCGCCCGGCTCCGGGTCGGGCAGAAAGTAGGGGAGAACCTCCATCGGCTGCTTGAGACCGAACTCGGCATGCTTGCGCCGGCTGAACTCGCTCATCGCGATGATGGTGTCCACGTGCCGGAGCTCGCGCTCCAGGTACCCGGTCGAGCGCCACAGCTGGGGCGGGCGCCGGTAGGACAGCGAGCACCGCACGCACTGCTTTCCGGTGCACAGCTCCCGGTTATAGCGCCACAGCACGTGGGTCGGGCACACCAGCCAGTGCTCGTGGGCCATGTACAGCTTGACGGCATCGCCGTACTTGAAGAGCCCGGGGCCGCCCACCAGCGAGACGTTGTGAAAGTTGATCACGTCGTACCCGCCCTCCGCCAGGATCCGCCGGATCCGGCCGCCGTTCGCCACCGGCCGCCCCAGCTGCTGGGTCAGGAGCGGCGACAGCGATCCGAGCCCGCTCCGAAGCGATACCACCTCGATGCCCGGCATCTCCGGCACCGGCCTGGGCTCGGGCCCCTGGTGCAGCGTGTTGTACGCGTCGGCATCGTGCACCACGGTGACGTGGTGCCCTGCCTTCGCCAGTCCCCGCGCCAGCCGCTGGATCCCGATCCCGTCCCCGCCAAAGTTCCAGGGCGGGTAGAAGGTGGTGAGAAAACAGAAGCGGAGTCCGCTCACGCCGCGGCTTCCTGGATGGCGTCGAGGGCCGCGCGCGCGGTCCGGGGCCACGCCAGAAGGCCGGCCCGTTGCAGCGCCCGCGCCGCCATGCACCGGCGCGCTGCCTCGTCCTTCAGCAAGGTCTCCATGGCGCGAGCCAGCCCGTCTTCGTCGCCCGGGGCGATGAAAATCCCGCCGCCCTCGAGCAGCTCGGGCAGCGGGCTTTCGGTTGTGGCGATGACCGGGGCGCCGCAGGCGGCTGCTTCCACCGCCGGGAGGCCGAAGCCCTCGCAGGCCGAGGGCAGCACCAGCGCCAGGGCGCCCGCATAGAGGTGGCGCAAGTCTTCATCCGGCACGAAGCCGGTCCACTTCACCAGCTGCTCCGTCCCCGCCTCGGTGATGGCGCGGCGGATAACGCCCTGGCTGCCGTGGAACACGTCGCCATCGATGGACCCGACCAGCAGCAGGTACGGCGGGTTCTCGATTCCCCGGATGATTCTCGCGTGGGCCCGCACGATCGCGTCGACGTGCTTGTGGGGATTGAACCCCCCAACGTAGATGAACCATCGGGCGCCGGGTGGCAGACCCAGCCCGGCCGTCAGCTCCGCGAGCCGGGTGGTATCGGGTTCCGGATGGAATGCCGGCGCCGGCGCTTCGGTCGCGACCCGGATGCGTCCGGGCGGGATCCCGAGGTAGCGGGCCAGGTCCCGCGACGCGAAATCGGAAACCGTCAGCACCAGCCTGGCCTGCCGGATGGCGAGCCCGACCTTGAGCCGCCACATGAGCCGGGCCCGCTTCGAGGGCAGCGTCATCTCGGGAAACCGCTCGGCGATCGCGTCGTGCACCGTCACCACCGAGCGTTGCAGCGGGGGCAGCGGGAAGTAGGTGTACACCGAGGGCGAGAAGAACACGTCGGGCCGTTCCCGCCAGACCGCCCGGGTAAAGCGCAGCATGTCCACCGGCGAGCGGTTCCCGTTGGCCGCGGCCGCCTCGGTGGGGGAGCGGGACTGGCTCACCACCACCGGCCGCACGTTGTTCCGGACCAGGTCGAACTGTTCGTTCGCCCGGGCATCGAGGAAGCAGATGAACTCGTGCTCCGGGGCCATGCGCGCCATTTCGGGTAACAGGTGCCGCGTATAGCGCCCGTATCCCCGTCCGTTGGCCCAGCAGGTGGCATCGACGCCGATTCTCACCCCTCACCCCCTGGCCCCCTCTCCCATAATGGGAGAGGGGGAATGGGGGAGAGGGCAGTCATCGAGCCCCGATGGCCGCTCTCGGTACCGTCTGGTCTTCCAGTTTCTGTTCCTCGTGATACTCGAAATCGGTGTTGACCGACCAGATGTCGTGCCCGGCGCCCTGCATGTTCCACACGGCCATCATGGCGGTGAGCATCGAGTGGTCCTGGTTGTTGTACTTGTGCATCCCGTTGCGGCCCACGGTGTGGAGATTGGAGATCCCGTTCAGGTATTCGATCACCGTCTCGAGGCAGTCGCGGTACTTGGAGTCGTAGATGGGATAGGCCTTGGGCATCCGGATCACGGCGCCGTCTTTCACCATCGCGCGGGTAGCGCCGAGCCCCAGCTCCTCCAGCTCCCGGGCCGCCTGGGCGATCAGGTCTTCGTCTTTCGATTCCCAGAGCCCGTCTCCCTCGAAACAGAAGTACTCCATGCCGAGGCAGGTCATCCCGGGGACGGGGACCATGGCGGC
>JBDTTZ010000399.1:0-8121 GCA_040008015.1 Gemmatimonadota bacterium | reverse complement strand
CATGGACTCCAGGTCCATCGGGCTCAGCTTCCAGCGCCGGGCCGGATCTCCCGCCCGGTCCTTGAAACGCTTTCCCTGTTCGGCGTCGCCGACCGAGAACCAGTACTTGAGCAGGATGATCCCGGAGCGGACCAGCATCCGCTCGAACTCGGGGCAGGAGCGCATGAACTCGTCGTACTCCTCGTCGCTGCAGAATCCCATCACCCGCTCGACGCCGGCCCGGTTGTACCAGCTGCGGTCGAAAAGCACGATCTCGCCGGCCGCCGGGAGGTGGGAGATGTAGCGCTGGAAATACCACTGCGACCGCTCCTTCTCGGTGGGCGTGCCCAGGGCGACGATCCGGGAGCCGCGGGGATTGAGCGGCTCGGTAACGCACTTGATGGCCCCGCCCTTGCCCGCCGCGTCGCGGCCTTCGAAGAGGAGCACCAGCTTCTGGCCGGTCTCCTTGATCCAGTACTGCATCTTGACCAGCTCGAAGTGCAGCTCGGCGAGCTTTTCCTCGTAGACCTCGCGCTTCAGCTTGTCGGTCGCCGGCGGCGCCTCCTCCTGATCCTGCTCCCGTTCCTTGTCCCGCTTCTTGTGTTTCTCCCCCATGGTATCCTCTTGATGGCAATCTTTTCCGGTTCCCTGCAAATCTGATCGATTCACCGCAAAGCCGCCAAGAGCGCCATGGGCCGCAAAGAATGCCTGGAAGTGTTTAGGTCAGGATCTGCTCGGTCTGCTCCCACAGCTCGTGCGCCAGTGCGTCGTTCTGCGCAAGAGGGCTGGGAGCCAGCTCGGCGTCATGGGCATAGTAGCGCCCGCTCACCCCGCGCAGCTCCGGCGCGGTGGCGCAATAGAGCGGCGTCCGCGCCCCATGATCGCTGGACAGCATGAACAGCTTGATAAACCCCTGCAAAGGCTGCGGCACCTTGCGCCAGATATTGGACGCGACCGCGCCGGGATGCAGGGAATACGTCGCCACCCGGGTGCCGACCAGGCGCCGGGCCAGCTCGCGGGCGTGCAGGATGTTCATGAGCTTGGTCACGGCATAGTCCGCCATGGCGCTACGCCTGGCGGTGTCGCGCCTGGCCAGCACCGTCCAGTCGATGTGATCAGTGTGGCGGTGCGCCGCGCTCGCCACGTTGACGACCCGTCCCTCCGCCGACTCCAGCAGCCGGGGAAGCAGGAGGTTGGTCAACAGGAACGGTCCAATGTGATTGGTGGCGTACGTGAGGTCGAAGCCGTCGGCGCTGAGAGCGTGGGTGCCGGCTATCCCGGCATTGTTGACCAGGACATCCAGCCGGTCTCCGGTGGCGAGGAAGCTCGCGGCGGCGCTCCGCACCGAGCCAAGGTCAGCAAGGTCGATGGCCAGTACCCGCGCCTCGACTCCAGGGTCGCGGGCCCGCAGTGCCTCCAGCACCGGCGCCGCTCGCTCCTCCGAGCGGCAGGCCAGCACCAGACGGGCTTTCCTCGCGGCCAGCGCTTCGACCAGCGCCCGTCCAATGCCGGAGTTGGCTCCGGTGACGAGAAAGCTGCGGACGGCCAGGTCGTCGGGGGTCAGATCAGTGCCTCGATGGGAGGATGCGGGAAGACAACGCGTCCATAATATGCACCGCGATTGGTCGTACGCCAGCATAGACCGTCAGCGTGGCCTGCAGGAGGCCTCCCTGATCGTCGCCATGGCATCGCCCTCGAGAACCCCATCGACAACGTCGATGCCTTCCACAACTTCACCGAACACCGTGTAGTCAGGTCCCAGCCACAGGTTGTCGCGAAGATTGACGAACCATTGGGCATCTCCCGAATCGTGCCCGCGCGTGCTCATGCCCACGGTGCCCCGGAGATGAGGAACCGTTCCCAGCTCGTCGCGGAGGTAGCGCGGATAGCCGACATACTCGTTATTGCCCGGGCTGCCTCCCTGGATCACGAAGTCCGCTTCCACTCGATGCCAGGTCAGCCCGTCGTAGTATCGGGCCCGCGCAAGATCGAGAATGCGTGCGGCCATCACCGGTGCCACATTGCCGCGGAGCCGGACCAGGAACGACCCGCCGCCGCTGGCCGGCGCCATGACCACACGGAGGCAGACCTCGGCGCCGAGGGCCAGGGCGACTGCCCGGGGAGGAAGATCATGGCTGGGGAGCGGGGGACGGTCGTCACTCGCCGGTCGTCCCGCCGCATCGAGCAGCGCGAGCCGGGCATCCCGGGCTGGTGCATTGTCGGCGGCCACCCATTGGTCGAACGCCGAGCGGGTGGCGGCCGGGACGTCGGGCCGCGGCGATCCCTTGAGCGCCATGGCGGCGGCACGCACAGCCTGGGCCCCGCGAGCGCCAAGGGCTTCGAGAGAGGCGTCGTCGCCGGCGTGTCCGGCCAGCCGGGAAAGTGCCTCGATGGCCGCTTCCTTGACGTTGTCATCGGCATCGTAGGCAAGTTCCATCAGGCGACCCGTGTCCGCCAACACTTCGGATGCCCGGGCGGCGTACATCCGGACTTCCCATTGTCGATGTTTCGCGAGCCGATCCAGGCGAAGGTGGGCGTCCATCGGCCGGAGCCGGGCGAGGGCCACGATGCCATGCGCGGCGGCGTGCCACGAGACGTCGCCCGGAGCTCGGCGGGACGCATCAGGAGGAAGCGCGTCGATCCAGCTGCGAAACTGAGCGGCGAGCGAGTCGTCGCCGGCGCAGGACGCGGGAACCAGGTCGGCGGCTCGCAACCGGACTTGCCACGCGCTGTCGGCCAGCGCAGCAAGGAGAGCCGCACAATCATTCCGGTGGGCAGCGAGTGCCCGATAGCGGAGCCGCCAGGCGGGCTCCGGCCACACCGGTGGAGCGGGCAGGGCGGGAAGGGAATCGCGGGTCTTGAAGAGCGAATCCGTAATCCGCCCGCGCGCCGTCTGCGCGAGTATCCGGATTCGCGGATCGGAACTCGCGGCACCCTCCCCCAGCACGCGGTCGGTGGAGTCCCGCCGGTCCTCGGCCAGCAGAATCCGGCCGACGAGGGTGGAATCAGTGTGGGATAGGGTGCTTTTCTGGGCCGAGGCTAGTACGGGCCACGCCAACAGCACCGCGATCATGAACGGTCGCATCAGTCTCCGATCCATGCAGGGACACTGAGAACAGCTTTAACTGCTCCTCCCAAAACACGCGAAACCTGTGCGGAAGGAGCTTGGCCGGCAAGCTTCGAAAGGCCGACGCGCCTAACAGCAACAGCAATCGCGAACGCGCGAAAGGGCGAAGATGCGAAGAAATCCCCGATCGATCCGAATCCGGTCCGAATCCATGAGGTAGGCGACCGTGCTGGGGTAACGTCGCGCTGTGGATTCGTCCAACAAAAAAAGTGTACCAGTGATTTATCTATTTCAATGATAGCTGATGCGGCTGGGAGCGTTCCGCGAATCTTCCGGGGGTTCTGCGAGGAGCTTTAACGCGGCGTTCAGCCGCCGGTGTTTGTAGTCCTCGACAAACCCCCGGTAGCGCTGGCGGGAAAGAGCGGGGATGGGGAGGGCGTTCTGGCGGCCGGTCATGGCTGGAAGTTTATGGGGGAGACCGGTAGACAACACCGGGGCGAGTCGTCTGGAATGCTTGACTTTCGGGATGTGTTCGGGTATGGTGATGAAGCCGCTTCTCGAAGGAATGCCATGGCTTCACCTCCCGATCTCAAGAACAAACTCGACATCCTCATGGCTCTGGCGGTGGACGATCGCGATGGCCGGCCGCCGCCGCCGCGGTTGCGACACACCAGGGACGTGGGCGCACTGGGACCAGTCAGCATCAGGAATCTCCGCACCGGTCCGGGGCAAAAGACCCGGCTGCTTCGCGTCCTCATGACCAACGCCTGCAGTTTCAACTGCCACTACTGCCCGATGCGGCGGGATCGGGAGCTGCCCCGCACCCTGCTCAAGCCCGAGGAGCTGGTGCGCATCTTTTTGGGCGTGCGACAGCGCGGCTGGTGCGATGGGCTGTTCATCACCACCGGCATACCGGGCCGGCCGGTGCACGTCATGGATCAGCTGATCGCTGCGTTGGCGCTGCTGCGGGAACGGCATCGGTTCGCTGGCTATATCCACGTCAAACTGGTTCCCGGCGCGGAGGACGCGCAGATCGAGCGGCTCACCAGCCTGGCGACTCGGGTTTCGGTCAACTTCGAGACACCCTGCGGGGCGACACTGACACCGATCGCGCCGGAAAAGAACTGGTCCACCACCTATGACGGCTTCGAGCGGGTGCGCGGCCTGGTGCTTCGGGAGCGCGAGGCCCGCGACCACGGCCGCCCGTCGGATCCGCTGCATCCTGGCGGCGTGGCCGGCATGACGATGCAATTCGTCGTCGGTGCCACACCGGACACCGATCGCACGCTGATCGGAACCGTGGCAAGCCTGCGCAAGGGTGGCGGGGTCCATCACCCCCAGTTCAGCGCCTTTCGGCCGATCGCTCGTACTCCCCTGGAGGCGATGCCGGCCGCGCCGGCCCTTCGCGAGCATCGGCTCTACCAGGCCGCCCACCTCCTGACGGACTACGCCTTTGACGCGGAGGAGATTGCCTATGAGAGCAGCGGCAATCTGTCCCTGGCCCTGGATCCCAAGGCGGCCTGGGCGCTCGCGCATCCCGAGCGGTTCCCAGTCGAGCTGTCATCGGCGGGATACGAGGAGCTGGTCCGAGTCCCCGGAGTCGGGCCGGGGACCGCGCGCCGCATCGTGGAAGAACGGCGCAGCACGACGATCCGCGGGCTCGCCGACCTGAAGAAAATGGGCGTGCTCACCAACCGGGCGGCGGGATTCCTGACCCTGCGCGGCCGCCGCCTGGCGAGCGCCCGGTGGACCCAGCAGCTCGGTTTCTGGGCTCCGGAGGACGAGGTGGGTGCGTATCACGTTACGTACGAGGTGAGCCCGGGGACGTTCCGCTAATAGGGGCGAGTCTCAGACTCGCCCCTATGCTCGCGAAGCAACGCATCGACCTCGACATCACCCGACGGATACCCAACGCCGTCAGTGGATGCTCCAGCCGCAAGCAATGCCTGGACCGCTTCGGGCGTGCGGCGATGGGTCCAGTAGGAGCTCACCGTTGCGCTGACGGCGAGCATCAGTGGCGTGCGGCCTTTGCCATCGGGCGCGTTCACCGGGGCGCCGCGCTCGATCAGCAGCTTCATGGTCGAGGCGACTCCACGCCAGGCGGCAACGTGGAGCGCCATGCTGTCCCTGGCGATGCCGTGATAGTCGTCGCCCTCGTACAACGCCGTGACGGGCACACCCAGATCCAGAAGATGCCGCACGCCATCGGTGTTCCAGGTTGCCGCGAACTCGGCGATCCTCGCCCCGCCCTGGGCCAGGAGTGAGGTAATCAGCCCGGGCTCGTTCCGCGCGATTGATCGCACCAGGTCAGCGTTGTTGCGAGCGCACGCCGCGATCAGCCGGTCGACGCCCTGCAGCTCTACGGAGAATCCCCGTTGCTCGAAGAGCGCGAGCAGGTCGCCCCGGCCCCGGTGCGCGGCCATCTCGATGGCAGACTGGTCGTCCTCGATCAGCCCGGGGTCGGCGCCGTGGTCGAGCAGTAGCGCGATGATGTTCAGGTCGTTGTCCCGGGCAATCCCGTGATGGATGGCGAACCAGCCGCGCTTCCTCTGGTGGTTGGGATCGGTGCCGCGCTCCAGCAGGTACTTCACTCCCTCGTAATCGTGCCAGTCGTGCTTCCGGATCAACATGAGCGAAAGATTGTCCATGGTGACCCTCCCGGTCTCCACCAGGACCTTCATCGCGCCGAGGTTATCGCTCTCTGGCGAGTGGTAGACCGCCTCTTCGTCGTTGGGGTCGGCTCCGCGCTCGATGAGCAGGCGGGTCAACCCTTCGTGGTGCGCGACGCCAGCGGCGCCATACAGCGCGGTCTCGAATTCAGGGTACTGCCCTTCAGTCCAGAAGCCGGTATTGGGATCTGCGCCGGCATCGAGCAGCGCGGCGGCCGCGCGCAGGAAGGAGTCGCTGCGGGACGGATCGAGCCGCAGATACTTCGAGAGGCCGAGGTAGTTCAGGGCGTCGCCGCCGTACGGCGGGCTCTTGGCCGTCACGCTCGCCGGATCGGCCGCGAGGAAGCGGCGCACCGCGGCATCGTCTCCGAGAATCGCGGCTGTGTGAATGTCGCTATTGGCGAGGTCGGGATGGGCCTTGAGGATGGCCTCGGCCGGCTCGAGGGGGCCGTGCCAGGTAGCGGCGGCAATGAATTGGGTTCGGAGATCCGCTATCTCGGTCACGGGTGCTCTGGATTGCGTTAAAAGGTTTCGGCCGGCGATTTTCTGATGGCACAATCTCGAAAGCCGGTGGCGATATTCCCCATTCAGGGGGCGGAGGCCTCAACGAGCAGTTCCCTGACGGGCGTCTCCCCGGCGCCAACGGCTCCATGTGCCGCGCCGGGCCGATTCTCCGCGCCTCAATGGTCAGCCAGTCCGCCACCCACGTCTTCCCTCGTCCATCGAGCGCGCCGCCGCCCAGGAAAAGCCATCGGGCCTGATATTGTAATACCGCTCCGCCAGAGCGATGCGCCAGGGGTTCCTACCCCGAAGCGCTGCTCGATGTGCATCTCTGCGCCCACCTTGTGGCCGGTGCCCACATCCTGCAATCCACGGTTTCCCTCCGTAGTCGCCAGCTCCCACGAGGGTTAGGGCCACGACGCGGAGTGAAGGGATCATGACCGGACTCCGGGTGAAGGATAGGATCGCTGCCGGCACTTTGATGCCGCCGCACAACCCTGAGTTTGCTCCACGCGTGACTCCCAAAGAATCAGCCTGGCCTCGAAATCCGGGACCAGGCTGACTGCGGGCCTCCTGCAGGCCCACACTTTCGAGCAGGGTGTTACATCGACGCGTTCGCCAGGTCCCCGACCGAGGACGCCAGCTTGTGTGCCTTGGCCTGATCGGTGGCCGACGTAGCATCGGTGTGGAGCTGGGTGGCCAGCGCCGACAGCGCATCTTTCCGCGCCTGGCCGGACAGCCGCTCCGCCTTGTCGAGCTCACCCCTCACCGAGGCGATCCGGCTGGCCGCCATGCCGTTGGACCGGGCCAGCTGGTCCAGGTAGGCGCGGGATAGCGCGAAGGACGCCGGCCACACCAGCTTGGGCTGACCCTGCACGTTCAGGTAGTCGAGGTGGACCGACTTGGCCGCGTCGATCTCGTTCTGGGAAATGAAACCGCTGGGCGTCAGCTGGAACACGTCCAGGCCGCGGGAGATTTCCGAGCTGTAGATGCTGCCATTGTACCAGTAGGCCGACCAGGAACCACCGCTGCCCATCTTGGTCGAATCCACCGGGCCCCGATCGAAGAACGCGATCTCTTTCGGGTGCGCCGCATCGGTCCAGTCGAAGACCGAGATGCCGCCCTGGTACCAGGACTGCACCATGACGTCGCGGCCCGGGATCGGAATCAGCGACCCGTTGTGGGCCACACAGTTCTCGTTCACGGTCTGCGCCGCCGGCATCTTGTAGTACGACTGCATGACCAGCTTGTGGTCGGCCGTGAGGGTGAAAATGGCGTCCGCGCCCCACTCCATCTTGTCGGTCGCGCGGCACTTCGGTCCGCCGCCGCCGCCCCACTCATCGGAGAAGAGCAGCTTGGTGCCATCGTTATTGAAGGTCGCCGAGTGCCAATAGGAGAAATTGGAATCGGAGACCGCCGCCAGCCGCTTGGGGTTGGCGGGATCGCTGATGTCGAGCAGCAGACCGTACCCACCGCAGGCGCCACCGGCCAGCCCGATCGCGGGATACACCGTGATGTCGTGGCACTGGGTCGGCCCTGGACGGGGACCATTGGCTGGGCCGCTGGGTGCACCCACCATCTGATCCACGATATGCTGCAGGCCACCGCGCAATGCGGCGCTGTCGGCAGCCGTCGGCGCACCGGTCCCGCCCCGCGCCTTTACCACGCTGTCCAGCATCGGCTTGATGAATCCGTTGGGCAGAACGATTGCGTTGCCCTGGATCGTCGCGGTGTACCCGCCGTGGGCCCTCGCCGAATCCGCGGCCCGGGCCGCGGCGGCGACATCTTGCGGCGCCTCACCGTGGACCGGCGGTGCCACCAGGTCATTGAAGATCCGGGGCGAGTTGACGATCGCCGCCTGCTCCGGATGGGCCAGCGGCACCTTGATCACTTCGATCCGGAAGA
>JBDTTZ010000398.1:0-11406 GCA_040008015.1 Gemmatimonadota bacterium | reverse complement strand
CGGAGTGGGGACCCCTGGTCCGGTCATATGGGGCTGCCTGGAGGGCGTCGGGCCGGCATTGATGTCGACCTCCTCGCCACCGCGATCCGGGAAACCCGGGAGGAGGTGGGCCTGGTGCTCGACCCGATCCAGCTGCTCGGCCAGCTCGACGACGTCGCTCCCCTTACTCGAATTCGTCCCTCGATCTTCGCTCGACCCTTCGTATTTGCCGCTGACGGAAATCCCCTCCTTACTCCCAACAGCGAAGTGTCCGGTGCGTTCTGGCTTCCCCTCACCAGGCTCCAGGATCCGGCGACGTATCGCGACGTGGATCTGGAGATCGCTGGCGTTCGCCGGACCGTTCCCGCCTATCAATCTGAAGCTGGCACCATCTGGGGAATGACCGAGCGAGTCATCACTTCAGTACTCGAAATCATTTAGACACAATACGATACAAATGGATGTCATGACACTGGCTCGATAGAGTCCTGTCAATTAGTTTGGTGTAAATTTGACATTAGCTTTGCGGTATATCAAATTTAGGTTCACCTAATTCCCACGGGTACTTCGGATGGCAGCCGCAGCGCTGGGGCAGGAGCCCCTGACTCGATCAGTCGAGGATTATCTCAAGACCATCTATCTCCTCTCCCAACGGGGGGAACCCGCCAGCACCAACGACATCGCGCACCAGCTGGAACTCTCCGCGCCGTCGGTGAGCGGCATGATCAAGCGCCTCGCCGAGCAGGGACTGGTCGAGCATGAGCCCTACAAGGGCGTCGAGCTCACCCAGGAAGGCCGCCGGCTGGCGATTCGGATGGTCCGGCGGCACCGGGTTCTGGAGGCCTATCTCGTCGCGCGGCTCGGCTATGACTGGGATGGAGTCCACGAGGAAGCAGAGCGGCTCGAGCACGCGGTTTCGGACACGTTGATCAATCGGATGGCGGGTGCCCTGGGCGACCCCCAGGTGGACCCGCATGGCGACCCGATCCCAACCGCCGACGGCTGGGTGGAGGACCTGGTCTTTCCCCCGTTGGTGGAAGTGAGCGTCGGCAGCGAGGCCGAGATCCGGCGGGTTTCGGCCGACGATCCGGAGCGGCTCCGTTACCTGGCAAGCCTGGGTCTCAAGCCCGGTACCCGGGTGACGGTGATTGACCGGCAGCCCTTCCGCGGGCCGACCACGGTCCGGGTCGGAGAACAGACTTACATCATAGGCCATGAGCTGGCGAGCACGCTGCTCTGCGCCCCAACCCATTGATTCCTTTTCTATGAGCACGCCTGAACTGGTGGTTCCTGCTCCAACCGCCCCGCCGGGGCAGGATGCGGGCTGGCGCTACCCCCGCAAGATGCCTTCGCTTCCCGAGGTCTATCGCTCGGTGAAGGTGCCCAGGGGGCCGAGCGTCGTCCGGAAGATGCTGGCGTTCGCGGGCCCCGGCTACATGGTGGCCGTGGGCTACATGGATCCGGGCAACTGGGCCACCGACCTGGCGGGGGGCGCCAAGTTCGGGTACACCCTGCTCAGCGTCGTCCTGCTTTCCAACCTGATGGCCATCCTCCTCCAGGCGCTCACCGTCAAGCTCGGCATCGTCACCGGGCGGGACCTGGCGCAGGCCTGCCGGGACCACTATTCGCGGCCGGTCAGTTTCGTGCTCTGGGTGCTGTGCGAGATCGCGATCGCGGCCTGCGACCTGGCCGAGGTGATCGGGTCCGCCATCGCGCTGAACCTGCTGTTCGGGATCCCGCTCATCTGGGGCGTCTGCCTGACGGCGCTCGACGTGTTGTTGATCCTGCTGCTGCAGAACAAGGGCTTCCGTTATCTCGAGGCCCTGGTGATCACGCTGGTCGTCACCATCGGCATCTGTTTCGGGGCCGAGCTGATCATGGCGCAACCGGCGATCGGCGACATGGTGCGGGGACTGGTTCCTACCTCGCAGATCGTCACCAACCCGGCCATGCTGTACATCGCGATCGCGATTCTGGGCGCGACCGTGATGCCCCACAACCTCTATCTCCATTCCTCTATCGTGCAGACCCGGGAGGTCGAGTCGGACGTGGGCTCCAAACGGGAGGCGATCACGTACGCGACCATAGACTCCACCCTGGCGCTAATGATTGCCTTTTTCATCAACGCCGCGATCCTCATCCTCTCGGCCGCGGCGTTTCATACCAGCGGCAACTACGACGTGGCGGACATCGGGGATGCCTACAAGCTGCTCACCCCGCTGCTGGGCACCACGATGGCCAGCACCCTGTTCGCGCTGGCGCTGCTGGCCTCGGGCCAGAACTCCACGATTACCGGCACCCTGGCGGGCCAGATCGTCATGGAGGGGTTCCTCGACATCCGGCTGCCGCCCTGGCTTCGCCGGCTCATCACCCGGCTGATCGCCATCATCCCGGCCGTCATCGTGACCGCGCTGTACGGCGAGCGGGGCATCGGCGCACTGCTGATCCTGAGCCAGGTGATCCTGAGCCTGCAACTTTCCTTCGCGGTCGTCCCGCTGGTGCTGTTCACCGGCGACCGAAAAAAGATGGGCGCTTTTGTCAACGGCCCGGTGCTTCAGTCGACCGCATGGCTGGTCACCGTGATAATCGTGGCACTCAACGGATGGCTGTTGTTCCTGACCTTCAGGGCCTGGCTTAGCTAGCAGAGATCTCAGAGAGCGGCACACCGCCGAGCCGCCGATCTCGCCGAGGTATCCGGTGAGAACTGCGCAACACACAAGAGAATACTGATTCTCTGCGGTGGTTTCAGCGAATTCAGCGTCTCGGCGGTGTGCCGTTAATCCGCGTCCTCAGTCTTCTCATCACAACTACAATGACACTCCGACTGACATCCGCATTGTTTTTCTTGTTGTCTGTGCCGCTCCTCGCGCAGGAACCGGTGCGCATCTCCGATAACAGCTTCCTCATCGAGGAGGCCTACAACCAGGAAGCCGGCGTCGTTCAGCACATCAACACCTTTGCCCGGAGCAAAGGTGGCGACTGGGCGTACGGCCTCACCCAGGAATGGCCGTTCCGCGGTCAGCGGCACCAGCTGAGCTACAGCGTGCCGCTGGAACGGATCCAGGCGTCCGAGGGATCGAGTACCAGGCTGGGCGACATCGCGCTGAACTACCGGTTGCAGGTGGTCACCCTGCCGGACGGGCTCGCCTTCAGCCCACGGCTTTCGCTGCTGTTGCCCACCGGGGATGAGAAGACCGGTCACGGCTCGGGCGGCCTGGGATTGCAGCTGAACATGCCGCTCAGCGTCCCCCTGTCGTCCCGGCTCGTTACCCACTACAACGCCGGCGTAACGCTGGTCCCCCGGGCCCATGATGCCGCGGGCGAGCGCGCCGGCACCACCGGCTTCAACCTTGGCGCCAGCGCGATCCTCCTGGTATCGCCCACATTCAACATCATGCTGGAGACGGTGTGGTTGAGCGAAGAAGCAGTCCTGGGGGCGGACCTGACCGGGCGTTCGGAATCGGCGTTTCTCAATCCCGGCATCCGATACGCGATTAACACCAGGGGCGGCCTGCAGATTGTTCCGGGATTGGCGTACACGATCGGGGTGGGGCCGAGTGAAGGGGAGCGCGGGGTGTTCATCTATCTGAGCTTTGAGCACGCTTTCCGGCGGATAGCCGATAGCGAATAGGGTTGCCTGTCAGATCGCGCCGTCGCTGGGAACCTCCTCTTCGCTCAATGCGTTGAGCAGGCGGGCCAGCCGGATATCACGGGCCGCCCGCAGCTGGGGCAGCTGGGCGCCGTAGGCCTTTTCGATGGCCTTCACCAGCTTGAGCTGGTCCTCGCCGCTCAACTGGTGCCAGCTGGCCAGGTTCTGCCACCAGCTCTCATAGGTGGGAAGCAGGCTCGCGAGGAACACGCTGACCCCGCGCTCGTTGGCGTTGAGATGGCAGGTGAGATGGGGTCCCGCGGCCGACCAGCCCAGGCTGGGTCCCATCTCGATCGCGGTGTCTACGTCCACCACGTCCGCCACGCCTTCCAGCACCAGGTATATCGCCTCGCGCCACACCGCCGCCGAGATCCGGCCGATCACCCCTCCCGGGATTTCCTTCTTCAAGACGATGACGACCCTGCCCAGTCCGGTGAGCCAGAAGCGGACGTCTTCGACACAGGAAGAATCGGTGAGTGAGCTGGGAATGACTTCGACGGCGGGGAGCAGCTCGATGGGGTTCAGCGGGTGAATCACCAGCATCCGCTCGGGGCGCCGAAGCCTGCCACACAACATGCTGGGCAGCAGACCGCTGCTGCTGGTCAGCACGGACTTGAGCCGGGACACCTGCTCCACCTGCTCCAGGACCCGCTGCTTGGAGGTGAGATCTTCCGGTGTGGCCTCGATGATCCAGTCGGCGTCGGTGACGGCCTGGAGCAGGCTTCTGCCGAGCCGGAGCTGTCCCATCCCCACTTCGGCGGCGCCGTGATCGGCGTGGCCCAGCGAGACCAGCGTCTGGGTCCGGTCGGCGATGTCTTCCTGGGCCCGGAGCAGCGCCGCCGTGTCGGTATCGTAGATGGCGACGTTCCAGCCGCGGGAGGCGGCCAGCGCCGCCCAGCCACAGCCGATGTCACCGGCGCCCAACACCGCCACTCGAGGAGGAACCAGATCCGGCATGAGGCTACGATAACGTATAAGTCACTGCGGTGCCACCTTTTCGGCTATGGGAAACCGGGGGTGACTTTGATTTCTGCAAGCTGTTCGGTATGGCGGCCCAGGTGGGTTCCGACGAAGAGCATCCACTGGTACCCGTCCAGCATACCCAGTATCGGGTGCGGGGCGCAGTAGTCGCGCAGGTGGCCGGGGAGCCGGTTCAACAGCGCCAGCATTCGTTCCCGGCTTTCCTGAAACGCGGCCACCGCCGCGGCCGGTGACGGCCAGCGGCCCGATGGGCGTAGCAGCTCGGGCGCTTCCCTGGGCCGGCTCCGATCCTTCATGGCCCTGAGGATCAGCTCATCCTTGCCCCGGACTTCGGCCTTCTGCGGTTCGGTTGCCGGATGGGCCAGCAGCCGGCCCGACACCATCTGGACGGCGTCGCTCTCCACGGTGGCCACGTGCTCGGTCACTTCGAAGATCGACCAGCGGGTCGGCCCCGGCTTGAAGGTCCACTGGGCCGGGCTCAGACCGGCCAGGGCATGATCAAAGGTGTCCCGAGTGCCCGTGAGCAATTCGATCAGCGTTTCGACTTCACCCATCGCATACCCCGTTAGTCACTCGTCAAGAATAGTTGCGTTGCGACCCTTTTGCGTCGATACTCCATACCGGTTACTTCCCCTCTTTCCAAACCGGTTACTTCCCCTCTTTCCACGGTCTATGGCGACTCTCGACCAACTCCAGGCGGCGCTTGCCGAGCGGTACCGGGTCGAGCAGGAGATCGGTGCCGGCGGCATGGCGACGGTCTATCGCGCAGAAGACCTGAAACATCATCGGGCGGTCGCGATCAAGCTGCTCCGGCCCGAGCTGGCCGCATCGCTGGGTACCGACCGGTTTCTCCGCGAGATCGAGCTGGCCGCCCGCCTGCAGCATCCCCACATCCTGCCGCTCTACGACTCCGGCTCGGCCGGAAGCTTTCTCTATTATGTGATGCCCTTCGTGGAAGGGGAATCTCTCCGCGACCTGATGACGCGGGAACCCCTCCTGCCGCTGGAGATGGCGGTGCAGCTGGTCCGGGAAGTGGCGAGCGCGCTGGCCTACGCGCACGGGCACGGCGTCGTCCACCGGGACATCAAGCCGGAGAATATCATGATCTCCGGTGGCCACGCGGTCGTGGCCGATTTCGGTATAGCGCGGGCGGTGGACAAGGCCTCGGGTGGCGAGAGGCTGACCGGTGTCGGCCTCTCGATCGGCACGCCGGCCTACATGAGCCCGGAGCAGGCCACCGCCAGCGACGAGGTGGATGGCCGGAGCGACATCTATTCCCTGGGTGCCGTGCTGTTCGAGGCGCTGGCCGGCCAGCCCGCCTTCTCGGGTCCCAATATCCAGTCCGTCATCACCAAGAGCATTTCCGGCCCCCGTCCCCACGTCCGAACGCTGCAGAAGACGGTGCCCGAGGCCATCGACCAGGTGGTCACCAAGTCGCTGGCCCAGGACCCGGCCGAGCGTTACCAGACCGCGGCGGAGTTTTCCGACTCGCTCGGCCGCGCGCTCATGGGCGAGATGACCGGCAGCGGCAGAAAGTGGATGCCGATCGTGGCCGGTGTGCTGACCGCGGTCCTGCTGATCGCGGGATTCCTTGGTTACCGGGCCTGGGCCGACCGGAGTCCCGTGCGCAAAGGCGCCGAGCTGATCGCGGTGCTCCCGTTCAGCACCGCCGGCGCGGGGGTCGAGCTGCTGGGCGAAGGCATGGTGGACCTGCTGTCCACCAACCTCAACGCCGTCGGCGGAATCACCACGGTCGATCCGCGCACGGTACTGAGTCGGTGGCACAAGGAGGGGGGCGCGAGGGACGCGGAAAGCGCGCTCAAGGTGGGGCGGGAGCTGGAAGCGGGGTCGGTGCTGACCGGGAGTGTGGTCTCGGCGGGGCCGTCGGTCAGGATCAACGCCGAGCTGACCTCGGTGACCGGGCAGACCCTGGCACGGGCACAGGTCAACGGATCTCCCGATAACGTGATCGCGCTGGTGGACAGTCTGAGTCTGACCCTGCTCCGCAGCATCTGGACCGCGAACGAGCCGATTCCATCGCTCCGGGTCGGTGCCATCACCAGCAATTCGGTGGACGCGATCCGGGCCTACATGGAGGGCGAGCAGTATTATCGCCAGGCCAGGTGGGATTCCGCGATCGCGGCGTTCAACCGCGCGATCACCGCCGATTCCACGTTCGCGCTGGCCAACTTCCGGCTGGCGCTCTCTATGGGCTGGACCGGCGGGTGGCAGTCGCCCAATTCCATCAAGGCCACCGAGGACGCCTATCGCTACCTCAGCCGTCTCCCTGAGCGGGACCGCGCGCTCATCAGCGGGTACCGGCTGTTTACCCAGGGCAAGGTCGAGGCGGTAGACAGCTTCCGGCATTACGTGGCGCTGTATCCCAAGGACGTAGACGGCTGGTTCATGCTGGGCGATGCGGCGTACCACATGCGCGACCTGCTCCCCACCGATCCCAAGACCGCGCGCGCGCCGTTCGATTCAGTGATCAAGCGCGATCCCAGCCTGGTCGCGGCTTACTTCCATCCGATGGAATTGTCGGTGATGGAACGGGATAGCCTGGCGTTTACCGGATATCTCGCCGGCCTCGATTCGGTCGCCGATTCCAATGAAGTAGTCCTGGACTATGAGCACATGGGGTCGGCGGTCTGGGGACCGGGAGCGGATTCCGTCCTGCACGAGATGCTGAAGCACCACCTGGGCGGGGCCACATTCGCCGCGCTCTACTCGCGCCTGAGTGACGAGAAGCCGGACGCCGAGGGCTTCGTGGATGGCATGGCTGCGATCTCCGCGGCCCAGCCCCCCGGAGGTCCGCAGGTTTTCCAGTGGTTGAGCAGCCGGATCGCCGTGCTCGTATCGCTCGGCAGGCTGGAGGATGCGGTCAAACTCACCGACACCATCGCGGCCCTGAATCCGCAACAGGCGCAGGGCATGAACCTGATCGCCGTGCAGATGGGACTGCGTCCTCCGCCGAGTCCCGCCTTGTCGCCGCAGATGAAGGCGGGGCTGGAAGCCGCCGCGGCGCAGAGCTACTACCCGGCATCGTTCGCGCTGGCGTACCTGATCGCCGCCGGCGAGACCGCGGAGGCCAAGCACGTCCTGGACCTCGTCACGGCGCCGTCCAATACCCATTTCACGTCCCAGCAGCGTGCCCTGATGGGCGCTTATCGCGGCTGGATGAAGGTGATGGCGGGGGACACGGTGGGCGGGGTCAGTGAGATGAAGACCGGGCTCCGGGCCGCCGGCATCCAGGCCTACGACTATCAGAGTTCGCATCTCCGGTTCAAGTTGGCGCAGGTGCTCGCGGCCCGCACCGCCACCCGGGCCGAGGGCATTTCACTGCTGCGCTATGGATTCAAGTCAGGAACCGACATGCTGTACAGCTCGCTGTCGTCGCTGGCCCTCGGGCGGGCACTGGAAGTCCAGGGCGACCGGCCTGGCGCGGCGGCGGCCTACAGTCATTTCCTCAAGCTGTGGACCAAGGCCGATTCGTCGATGCAATCGCTGACCGACGAAGCCAAGGAAGGTCTCAAGCGCACCACGGGCGAGCCAACCTCGTAGGCAATGTTCCTTGAGTCAGTACGTGCGATTTGAGCCTTGCCACAACTGGAATACGAAGAACACGAAAAACGGCCGAAGTCCAATCTCCTGTTACTTCGTGCCCTTCGTGTTCCAGTTGTGACCAGGCCCGAATTCCAGAACCAGCTTACCCACTAACGATCAACTCCCAGACCTAGAAGACAAGCTTTACGATCACCCCCGCAGTGTAGTATCGAAAAGCACCGGTGGTCGAACTCTCGGCGCTGGTCGAAAAGCCGGCAAACACATCCGCCGTATTGTCCCCGCCCCAGTTGCGGCCGATCCGTCCGTCAAGGTGTCCTTCACTCTGCAGGTTGGCGCTGGCACCGATCTGCTGAAGGCCGAGCCCGGCACTCACCCGGCCATGCCACGGCGCCCGGGCAAAGCCATAGCTCCCGCGGCCCTCGAGCACCAGGAAGCGGTTGGGCGAAAAGTAGCCGACCCCGTGGAAGTCATAACCCATGATCCTCGTGAACAAGCCAGCGGTGAGGTTTGGTCGCAGGGTCCGGGTGAGGGCGAGAACGCCCGAGGTGCGGTAGTTGCTGTCATTCAGCCACGCCCGGCCCCCGCCGGCGCCCAACTGAAGACCGGGGTGCAGCTTGATATCCAGCCCGGCGTCCAGCACGCTGATGTCGAGATTCCGTGCCATCAGGAGCGCGGTCTCGTCGAACGAAGCGTGGGCGTAGGAGATGACCGCGCCGGCCGAGCGGTTGATGCGATACGCCGCGGAGGCGCGATAGGTGCCCTCGGTGCGATTGGGGGCGCCACCGGGAAGCAGGTGACGGATGCCCAGCGCCGCGGTGAGCCGCCAGTCGGCGACGCCGAAGATCACGCCGGCCTCGGCCGACAGCCTGGTGGATTTCCGGATGGGATCGGTTCCCTCCAGTGCGCCAACCGAGCCAAACCCTCTCAAGCCATCGCTGAGCAGCAGCGACGCGGCGATGGTCTGCCACCAGTTGGTGTTGTGATCGGAGTCGTGGCTCCATCCCAGCGTTATCTCGGGCTCCGGTCGCCGCGCTCCCGAGACGCTGTTGGCAAAGCCCCAGGCCGTCTTGTTCCCCGGGTCCAGCTGCCGCGCACGGGCCGATTGCTGCCGTGCCAGGTCCAGCTTGTCCTGCCAGAGATAGACCTGTCCCAGCCCGAGCACCGCCTGGATGTTGTCATCATGCCGGGCCAGGAGTGCCTGGTAGGCGTCGATTGCACCGTCCAGGTCGCCCTCCCACGCGAGGAGCTGCGCCCGGCCCACCGCCGCGTCCTGGTTGTCGGGATCGCGCACCAGGATCACGCGATAGACCGAGTCGGCCTCGTCGAATCGTTCGGCCCAGCCCAGCACCTGCGCCTCGGTCAGCGGAATGGCGGGATCGTCGGGATCGGCCTGACGCGCCCGGCGGATCAGGACCAGCGCGGAATCGAGCTTTCCATCCCAGGATGCGAGAACGCCAAGCCGGTAGTTGGCGCGCACCGAGGTGGGATCACTCTGGAGGATTTTCTCGTAGTTGGCGCGCGCGGTCTGAAAGTCTCCCGCCGTCCAGGCCGCATCGGCCGCCGCCTGCTGCGCGTTCGCGGTAACATTTCCACCGGCGATCATGGCAAGTGCCAGGGTTGCGGCCCGGAGTCGTCGTCTCATTGCATCGCCGCCCAGGTTCGGCGCATGGCCTCATAAGCCGGCTTCAGGTGTTCGTGATAACGGGGAGTGGCCCACGAGTCCCAGCGCCAGCCGTTGAACGCGCTCAGCTTCCAGCCGGTGTCCAGCCCGGGAAGGGCCGCGACGCTGGCTCCCCTCCGGTCGGTGACCACCACGCCAATGTGCCATTCGCCGGCAGTGGCCGTTCCGAAGCTGTCACCGGGCGTGGTCTCATAGAGCACCCGCCGAGTGGATGGATCGGTCACGTTGAGCAGCATCCAGGGGATCCGGAGCTCGAGGAGTCCTGCCGCAGAATCATAGTACCAATCCGAGAGGGTCGAAGCCACCGCGTTGCCGTAGCGAAGGACGCCGCGGTTGTAGCCGCGGGCCGGGAAGAATGTTCCGTCCCGTCCGTAGCGGGCACGGTTGATCGTCACGTACATCGAGTCGAAGACGCCATCGGCCCGGTCCCGGATGGTGACCGGCCGGTGATAGAAACGACCCAGGTCGTCGCCGCTGGAGTCGGGTGCTCCTCCGTAGGGGTTGTACTCCGGCAGCACCCGGATCTCACCATTTCGCGGTCCTCCCAATCGCACCAGGAACTCGAATCCGGGCTCCAACTCTGCCGGAACACCCGCGATCCGATGCTGGCCGACCCTCGGTAGGTGAGTATCAAACGCCAGCTCGATACCGCTCGAGTCCCAGGGAAAGCCGCGGCCACGGAGACCAGGAAAACTGACCGCAAGGTACACGTACGCTTCGTCACTCCGCACGATAAGTGCGCCCGGTGCAGCTCGCGTAGCATCGGGGACGCGAGATAACACCTGGCCCGAAATCCACCGGGCGGGATCTCCGCCCAGCACCGGAACTCGGTCGCGGCTCCCCGGATCCATGCCGAGCACGCCGTAGTTCTGCTCGGCGTCCATCACGTTGTGCCACTGCCGGGTGTTTTCCTGGGGAATTTCCAGGTCCGCAACCACCCAGTTCTTCTTGAACCACTCATCGATCCAGGCGAAGAGGATTCCACCCGCGGCGCCACTCTGGTGAATCTCACGGGTGAGCCGGGCATCCACCCGCGCCATGCCGGCCTCGTCGTGGCCGCCGTGATCCCAGCCCTGGGGCTGGAAGTGCGCCTTGCCCCGGCTGGATGGGACCCCGTACTCGGCGATCACCACCGGAATTCCCCGGTGGTAGCGCTTCAGGTCGGCCAGGTATCCGAAATAGTTGGAGCGTCCCTCACTCGACCGGGCGCGGTTATAGCCCGGGTCGTAGAGCATGAAGTCAGGATAATAGGGATAGGCGTGATAGCTGGCGAACCAGCCGGCGGGGTTGGCCGCGGTGGGTCGCACCAGGTTGGCGTCGAGTCCGATAGCGTCGTTGTCGTACTCCCGGGTCAGCTTGGCGGGACGCTGCAGCCGCTCACGGATGGCGATCTCTTCGTCCGTCGTGGCCTCGGTTGGATGGACCATGGGATCCAGCGTCGGCCAGTTGGTGTAGGCGATGGGACGGATGACATTGAAGCGATGCACCTCGTAGTCGAGGAGATAGTCGCATTGCTCGGCCAGCCAGCGGTCCATGGCCGGGGCCCGCTCCG
>JBDTTZ010000397.1:0-2780 GCA_040008015.1 Gemmatimonadota bacterium | reverse complement strand
TGCCGCTGCCAGATGAAGCGCAGGTGATGCGCGGCAAACGCGTGAAACGCGTGGCCGGCCTCATGGCACAGCGTCATCACGTCGTCGAAGGTGCCGGCCGCGTTCATGAAGATGAAGGGCCGCCCCGACTCGTGCAGCGTCTCGCAGTATCCGCCGGGCGCCTTGCCCTTGCGGGTATCGAGGTCGAGCAGGCGCTCCTTCATCATGGTTTCGAACTGGCGGCCCAGCACTGGATCCAGCCGCTGCATCACCTGCTGGGTCGTCCGCTCGAGGTCGCCCACGTCCCGGAACGGTGTCAGCGCCGGTTTGCCGTCGGGATCGACCTGGATATCCCAGGGGCGGAGGGTCGGAAGCTGGAGCCGTTCCCGGCGTTTCTTCCGCAGCCGCTCGACGGCGGGAGATACCACCGCTTCCACCGCCTGGTGAAAGCGATCCACGTCCTCCGGGGTATAGTCGAACCGGAACTTGGAGCGGAACGCATAGTCGCGGTAATTGCTGAACCCGGCGTTCGCGGCCATCCGCTGGCGCGACTGATACATCCGGGAAAACAGCGCCGCCAGCTCCTGGTGCTGCTCCAGGAAGGGCTGGGCGAGCAGGCGGAATGCCTTTTCCCGCACCGTACGGTCCACGCTCTTGAGGTGGGGCTGCAGCTGCGGCAGGGTGACTTCCCTTCCCTCCCACTGCACCGTCATCCCGCCGGTAATTTTCTGGTACCTGGCGCTCAGCTCTTCCAGCTGGGCCGAAAGCGGGACGTTCGCTTCGCGAAAGATTTCGATCTGGGTCCGGAACCGCTCGATCATCGAAGCAAGATCGGCCCGGGTGTATCCCAGCTCCAGCAGCCGCCGCGCCAGCCGCACGCCCTCTTCATCGGCCTTGGGCAGCACTTCGGTCGAGAAACGAAGATGATCCGCTTCCCGCTCCGCGCTCTCGGTGTCCACGGTATAGGCAATCATGGCCCGCGCCGCGGCCTCGCTCAGCAGCTCCTCCAGGCGGGACCAATCGGCCAGCCAGGCCTCCACCGTATCCAGGCTGATGGGACGGGCCGCCAGCTCGCCGTAAAACGGCTCGATGTCCGCCCATGAAGCCTGGGCGAACGCTTCAGCGGTCGCTGGAAGAGCAAACGGTTTGGCCATGAACCTCCCGGGTCACCCGGGTTTGGGGGAGACGGAATATAGGGATTGATGATTGAAGATTGAAGATTGGAGATTGAACATCCTCAATCCTCAATCTCTCAATCGCGTACCGGCAATGGAGTTGTCTGGGCAGGCTGGTGTTCGATTCTGAATGCCAGGACACTGACCAGCGCCACCACGCCCGCTCCCAGGAAGAACGGCGACCGGTGGCCCCAGGCCTGGAATGCTGCGGTGGCGCCGAGCGGGGCCACTACCCGCGAAATGCCGCCGAAGAACTGGGCGGTTCCCATGGTAGTTCCCAGCTCGCTTTTCTCCGAAACCCGGCTCATGAGCGACGTCGTCGCCGGAAACAGCAGCGCGGTACCAATGGGGACCAAGGGAATGACCAGCACCAGTAGCCACACGGACGGTGCGACCGGGTAGAGGATGAGTCCCAGGACCAGGAACGCCGCGCCGGCGCGCATCGCCCAGGTCTCGCCGATCCGGTCCACCACCGGCCCCAGCACCAGCGAGCGCATCACGAACGAGAGAATTCCGATGTAAGTGAAGAAAAACCCGATGGTCTTCTTGGTGACCGCGAATTCCGCATTGAGGTACAGTGCCACGACCGACGTCATGCAGGTAAACGCCAGCATGCCGACGGCGTAAATCCAGACCAGCCGGGACACTGCCGCCCGGGGATGCGCGACGACCTGCCACGCGGTGTGCCAGATCGGGGTCCTGGGTTTGGTGGATGGGGACGCGGTTCCCGCGGGCTTCGATTCGGGCAGCCACTTCCAGGCAAAGAAGACGTTGACGAGGCAGAGCCCCGCCGCCACGAAACCGGGGCTGCGCGATCCGAGCCCGACGGCGGCGAGCGACCCGATGGTGGGCCCGATCGCGATGCCGGCCGAGGTCGCCGCCGAGAGCCAGCCCAGCGCGCGCGCCCGGTCGGCCGGGCGCATGGTATCCGCAACATACGCCTGGGCGACACCGGTAGTGCCCCCGCCGGCCCCCTGGACCAGGCGGGAGAGGAACAGCATCCAGAGCGAGCCGGCCAGCCCGAAGACCACGTAGGCGATCGCCGATGCGGAGAGCCCGATCATGAGCGCGGGCCGGCGGCCGTAGCGATCGGAGACCCGGCCCCAGAACGGCGCGGAGAGCAGCTGGGCGATCGAAAACGCGGCCATGAGCCAGCCGATCTGGACCGGCGTGGCATGAAAGTCGAGGGCGTAGAAGGGCAGCAGCGGCAGCACGATCGCGAAGCCGATCATGTCAACCGCGTTCACCGCGATCAGCACGGAGAGCTGGCGAACCTGGGCCCGCTCCTGGGGCGCGCTCATCCGGTGGCGGTCTTCCGGTCGGAGCCGATGGCAAATACGATCGCGCTGATCACCATGAGAAAGACTCCGTACGCCGCGGCGACACCGATGTCGGCCGAGCGCAGGCTGGAAAGGATTTCAAGCGAGATCGGACGGGTATCGTACGTGTAGAGCATGATGGAAGTGACGAAATCGCCGAGGCCGGTGGCAAAGGCGAGGGTGGCGCCGGCGGCGAGTGCGGGCTTGAGCAGCGGGAGCGTGATGCGCCTGAGGGTGCGCCAGCGCCCGGCTCCCAGCGTGGCGGCGGCCTCTTCCATCGAGGGATCCAGCTGCCGGTAGCCGGCGA
>JBDTTZ010000396.1:0-3018 GCA_040008015.1 Gemmatimonadota bacterium | reverse complement strand
GCAACCGGGAAACCTCGTCCCACCAGCAGGTTCTCGCCTTTCTCGATACCCTCGAACAGCGCACTTCCGACCTGAGAAGCTGGACGCTCACGCTGAGTCCGGAAGGGCGCCGGGTGCCGGTGGTTCTTGCCGCCCGCCCAATGGTGGACAATCCCGGGGCCGCCCACCGCAGCGGCAAGCCGATCGTCTACCTCCAGGCCAACATCCACGCCGGCGAGGTGGAAGGGAAAGAAGCCGCGCAGATGCTGCTGCGCGACCTGGCCGTCGGTCCGCTGAAGTCGTTGCTGGACAGCGTCATCCTCCTCGTGGTGCCGATCTATAATGCGGACGGGAATGACCACTTCGCGCCGGGAGAGGTGAACCGGCCCGGTCAGAACGGACCCGCGATAGTCGGCGAGCGGGCCAATGGCCAGGGCTTCGACCTGAACCGGGACTACGTGAAACAGGAAGCGCCGGAGACCCGTGCCTCACTGGCGCTGATCGAGCGTTGGGATCCCGATGTCTTCATTGATCTCCACACCACCAACGGCAGCTATCACGGGTACCTGCTGACCTATTCGCCCGGGCTCAACCCCAACAGCCCGCCGGCCAACGACTATGTCCGCGACCACCTGCTTCCCACCATCCGGGAGCGGATGCGGCAGCGCCACCACCAGGAAACCTTCTGGTATGGAAACTTCCGGAACCAGACGCCTGATTCTCTGATCCAGGGCTGGGAGACGTACGATCCCCGTCCCCGGTTCGGCACCAACCTGATGGGGTTGAGAGGCCGGGTGTCGATCCTGAGCGAGGCCTACAGCAACGCGCCGTTAGGTGACCGGATCTCGGTGAGCTACAACTTCGTGCGGGAAACCCTGAGCCTGCTGGCGGAACAAGCGGGCCGGGTCAAGGCGTTGGCGCTCGCCTCCGATCGTTTCGCGCCGGATTCGGTGGTCGTGCGCTCGGTCATGGCGCCGCCAACGATGCAGGACGTGATCGCGGAAATCACCGAGCCGGCCGACGACGGCGCCGGCCCCTTCGCCCACCGCCGCCGCACTGGCGTGTATCGCACCATCCGGATGCCGGTGTTCGATCGCTTCACCGCGCTCCGCAGGGAAGCGATGCCCGCCGGCTATCTCATCTCCGCGCCCTATTCCGACCTGGTGAACCTGCTGCTGGCGCAGGGAATCGTGGTCGAGCGGCTGGGCACCCCCTGGGCGGGCAGCGTCGAAGCGTTCGCGGTGGACACGATGTCGGCGGCCCGCTTTGTCTTTGAAGGGCATCGCGCCGTGACCGTCGAGGGTCACTGGGCGTCCCGGGCGGACAGCATGCGAGCCGGTTCGTTCTACGTGCCCGCGTCGCAACAGCTGGGCGCGCTGGCCGCGTACCTGCTGGAGCCCTCGAGTGAAGATGGCTTCCTCGCCTGGGGTTTCCTCGATCGATCGCTGCGCACCCACGGGGTCTACCCGATTCGCCGGGTGCGGCAGCCGCTGGTTGCCGATCTCGAAGTCATGTCCAATCCTCAATCGACCATATCCAATGAGCCTTAAGACGGGATCCAAAGCCCCGGCCTTTTCCCTCCCATCCGATGGCGGCGAGACGGTTTCGCTCTCCGGCCTCAAGGGAAAGCCGGTGGTGCTCTATTTTTATCCCAAGGACGATACGCCGGGGTGCACCGTCGAGGCCTGCGAGTTCAAGGACAGCTGGGCCGACGTCAAGAAAACCGGCGCGGTGGTGCTCGGCGTCTCACCCGACGGGGTCAATTCCCACGTGAAGTTCCGGGCCAAGTTCAAGCTGCCCTTTCCGCTCCTGGCGGACGAGGACCATGCGGTGGCCGAGGCGTACGGGGCGTGGGGAGAAAAATCGATGTACGGGAGGAAATACCAGGGAATTCTCCGCACCACTTTCGTGATCGGACCCGACGGTACCGTTGCCCGGATTTTCGAGAAAGTGAAACCAAAGGGGCACGCCGGCGAGGTGCTGGACGCTCTCAAGGAACTCAAGTAGGCTGTCCCCGGAATGACAGCCCTGAACATTTGAAAGGGATACCAGGATGAAGTACGGAACACTGATTCTGGCCGGTGGATTGCTGGTGGGTTGCAGTCGCCAGCCGTCCCCGGCGATACCGATACCTTCCGAACCCGGTGAGACGCACCTCGGCAACATCAGGCAGCTCACCTTCAGCGGGAACAATGCCGAGTCCTATTTCTCCGCTTCCGGCAAGCAGCTGATCTTCCAGCGCCAGGAACAGGTGAACGCGGGCTGCGATCAGGAATACATCATGAATATCGATGGTACCGGCCAGCACCGGGTCTCCAACGGCCTGGGCCGGACCACCTGCGGTTATTTCTATGACAACGACCGCCGGATCTTCTACAGCTCGACCTTCAAGAACTCGCCCGACTGTCCGCCGGTGCCGGACCGCTCTCACGGGTACGTGTGGCCGGTGGGGCATCTCGAGATGTACACCTCGAAGCCGGATGGCAGCGACCTTCGCCAGCTGACCGACAACGGCGCGTACAACGCCGAGGGCACTTTGTCGCCCGACGGAAAGACCATCATTTTCACCAGCACGCGGGACGGCGATCTCGACGTGTACACCATGAACGTGGACGGCAGCAACGTCAAGCGGATCACCCGCCGGGTGGGCTACGACGGCGGAGCGGTCTTCTCGCCGGACGGCAAGACCATCGTCTGGCGTTCGGGGTATCCGGTCACCGCCGCCGACTCGGCCGATTACCGCAACCTGCTGGGACAGCTGCTGGTCCGGCCCTCCCGGGTGGAGCTCTGGGTGGCCAACGCCGATGGCAGCAATCCCCGGCAAATCACCCGCCTGGGCGGCGCGAATTTCGCTCCTTCCTTCCATCCGGACGGCAAGCGGATCATCTTTTCATCGAACTATGAGAGTCCGCGAAGCGGAAACTTCGATCTATACCTGGTAAACCTGGACGGGACCGGACTCGCCAAGATCACCACCCAGGCCAACTTCGACGGCTTCCCGATGTTCAGCCCGGATGGCCGGAAACTGGTGTGGGCCTC
>JBDTTZ010000395.1:0-6088 GCA_040008015.1 Gemmatimonadota bacterium | reverse complement strand
GTGATGGTGATGGCCTCGTTGTGGCCCAGCCGGGAACGCCGCACCACGACGTGGGCTCCCTTGGTCGGCCGCAGCAGGGGCAGGGCGTGGGGGTATTCCATGCGCCGGATCCGGTCGCACCAGGGGCCGGTGGCGTTGACCACCGTCATCGCCCGGATCAGGCCTTTCTCCCCGGTGAGCCGATCCTCGACCCGGGCGCCGCGGACCCGGGCATCCACCACCTCCAGCTGCTCGACCCGCATATAATTGGATACCAGGGCCCCGGCGGCGATCGCTCCCCGCGCGGTCGCGACGACCAGTCTGGCGTCATCGCACTGCGCGTCGTAATATCTCGCCCCGCCCACCAGGTCCATGGAGCGGAGCAGGGGCTCGCTCTGGAGCACCCCCCGCTTGCCCAACATCCGGTGCCACCGCACATTCCGGAAGAGCGCGAGCATGTCGTAGAGCCACATGCCGATGGCGAGCCGCCAGAAAAACAGGCGGCCCCGGCGGTGCACTGGAAAAAGAAAGGGCAGCGGCCGCACCAGGTGCGGCGCGATCGCGAGCAGTGTTCTGCGCTCCCGGCTCCCCTCGAACACCAGACGGAGGTTCCCCTGTTCCAGGTACCTGAGACCGCCATGAATCAACCGGCTGGAGCGCGAGCTGGTGCCCCATCCCAGGTCGTGCTGCTCGACCAGGATGGTGCGGAGACCGCGCATCGCGGCATCCCGGGCGATAGCTGCCCCGGTAATACCGCCGCCGATCACCAGCAGGTCGACCGGATCCGCCGTCAGCTCCGCCAATCCGGCGCGGCGTGAGGTCATCGAACCGTGCCCCCTTCTCCCGTCTCCCGTCTCCCGCTGCCCAGCACCTGGTTCACCTGGCACGACTACCTCGTTCGTAAGGGGGCGCGGGTGCTGGACGTGGCCTGCGGTGAAGGCCGCCACAGCGTGGCCGCCGCCATTCGGGGCGCCGAGGTGGTTGCGCTCGACAAGGATGAGGCCAAGCTCGAATCCGGCCGCGACTTCGCCCGGACCGAAGGGCTGGAGATCGACTGGCGCGCGGTAGATCTCGAATCGGATTGGCCCGAGCTCGGTGTTTTTGATGCCGTCCTGATGTTCAACTATCTTGACCGCAAGGCAATGTCCCGCGTCTTGGAGAAAGTCGCTCCCGGCGGGGTCCTGATCATGGAAACGTTTCTTACCACCCAGCGGGCCTTCGGGTGGGGGCCGTCCAGCGAAGACCACCTGCTCAAGATGGGCGAGATCCGCGTCCTGGCCGAGCCGCTGGAAGTCGTCCACGGCCGCGAAGTGATCGAACCGGTAGACACCGAACGCTGGCGCGCGGTGGCCGGCGTGGTCGCTGAGCGGAAAAGATAAGCGATCCCCTCGCTCGCCTCACGCGGTTCCCCATGTTGACACCTCTCCCCGGCCGCCGGGCGGCCATCATTGCCGGTGTGCGCACCCCCTTCGCGCGGAGCGGAACCGTCCTGCGCGACGTATCCGGGGTAGACCTCGCGCGGTATGCCGCGCGCGACCTCTTGCTTCGCACCGGCCTCGATGGCGCCGAGATCGACGAAGTCATCTGGGGCCAGGTCGTCCCCTCGGTCCTGGTGCCCAACGTCGCCCGTGAAGTGAGTCTCCTTCCCCAGCTGCCCCGTTCGGTTCCCGCCTACACCCTGAACCGGGCCTGCGCCTCCAGCGGTCAGACCGTCACCAATGCCCATGACCAGATCGTCCTGGGGAATGCTGACGTCGTGCTGGCGGGAGGAGTGGAATCGCTGTCCGATATTCCCATCCTGCATTCCCGCCGGATGAGCCGGATCCTGGTTGACGCCAGCAAGGCCAGGAGCCTCGGGGCGCGCCTGGCGACGTTCGCCAGGATCCGGCCCCGCGACTTGATCCCGATTTCACCTGCCATCGCCGAACCCTCGACCGGCGAATCCATGGGGCAATCGGCCGAGAAGATGGCGAAGGAGAACGGCATCTCCCGGGAGGAGCAGGATCGCCTCGCGCTGATGAGCCATCAGCGCGCGGCCGCCGCGACCGCCGACGGGCGGCTCTCCGCGGAGATCTCGCCCTGGTTCGTCGGGCCCGACATGACCCAGGTCATCACCAGTGACAACGGAATCCGCACCGATACCTCGCTCGAGGCGCTGGCCCAGCTGAAGCCGGTGTTCGATCGGAAATACGGCAGCGTCACCGCCGGCAACTCCTCGCCGCTCACCGATGGGGCCTCCGCGGTGCTCCTCATGGCCGAGGAGAAAGCAAAGGCGCTGGGATACACTCCGCTCGCCTACATCCGGAGTTACGCGGCGGCGGCAGTGGACCCGGGCTGGCAGCTCCTGATGGGGCCCGCGTACGCGGTTCCCCGAGCGCTCGACCGGGCTGGCATTACCTGGAAGGACCTCGGCCTGGTCGAGATCCACGAGGCGTTCGCCGCGCAGGTGCTGTCTAACGTCCAGGCCTGGGCCTCGAAGCAGTGGGCCGCCAAGCTGGGACGCAAGGAGCCGGTGGGCGAGGTGGACTGGGAACGAACCAACGTCATGGGTGGTTCGATAGCCATCGGGCACCCTTTCGGCGCCACCGGCGGGCGGATCGTGACTACCCTGGCGAACGAGATGGTACGGCGTGACGTGCAGTTCGGGCTGATCTCGATCTGCGCCCAGGGCGGGATGGGGATGGCGATTGTTCTGGAACGTGACAAGTGACAGGTGACAGGTGACAGGTGACAAGTAATACCCAAAGGAAGTGAAGCGTGACCGGTGCTGGCTACAATCGACACCCGATGACACAGCGAAAAGAGATTGAGGTTTCGTGATGTTGATCCTGGGGATGGGGGGACCACAGTATGCGATACCGATCGCCGATCGCCGCTTGACGCGCTTCGGTAGGGGTGGCGCGGGGGACTTGTCACCTGTCACGTGCTACTTGGCACGAATCTGAGATATGAGCGCATTCTCGATCGCCAATGAAAACGGCATTGCGCTGCTCACTCTTGACCTGGTGGGCGAGCCGGTCAATAAGATCACGGCCGCGGTGCGCGTCGAATTCGACGCGGTCCTGGAGCAGCTCAAGAACGATGGCGCGGTGCGCGCGGTCATTCTGATCTCGGGGAAGCCCGACACCTTCATCGCCGGCGCCGACATCGAGGAGTTCACCGAGCTTACGACCCAGGCGGAGGCCGAGGCGCTTTCCCGGGATGGCCAGGCCCTGGTCGACCGGGTGGACCAGTTTCCCAAGCCCATCATCGCGGCCATTCACGGGGCCTGCCTGGGTGGCGGGCTGGAGCTGGCGCTGGCCTGCGACTATCGCATCGCGACCGACCATGCCAAGACCATGCTGGGCCTCCCGGAGATTCAGCTGGGCCTGCTCCCCGGCGCGGGCGGCTGCCAGCGGCTGCCGCGGCTGATCGGAGTTCGCGCGGCGCTGGACATTATCCTCGCCGGCAAGAGCGAGCCGGCGGCCAGGGCCTACCGGCTGGGGATGGTGGACGAGCTGGTGCCGCTGAGCATTCTCCGGAAGATCGCGATGCAGGCCGCGGAACGGTCAGCGGCCAGGGGAATTCCCCATCGCAGTCGGCGGGGCGGGTTCATGGGATTCCTCCTCGATGGCAATTCCCTCGGCCGGCGCCTGGTGTACGCCATGGCACGGAAGCAGGTGCTCAAGAAGACCGGAGGGAACTATCCCGCGCCGCTCGCCGCGCTGGAAGCGGTGAAGACCGGGATGGAGCACGGTGTGCGGCGCGGGCTGGAGTTCGAGCATCGCAAGTTCGGCGAGCTCGCCATGACCGACGTTTCCCGCAAGCTGGTCCAGCTCTTCTTCGCCACGACCGCGCTCAAGAAGGACGACGGCGTGCCGCCGGGGAGTGCGCGACCGCACACCATCGACTTCCTCGGTATCGTCGGCGCGGGCTTCATGGGTGCCGGGATCGCGGGTACGGCGGCCACCACCGCGAAGGTGCAGGTGGGCCTCAAGGACACCGACCTGCCCCGGGTCGGCAAGGGATTGAAAGCCGCCACCGACATTCTCGCGGCCCGGCTCCAGCGGCGGCGGATCACCCGGCCCGAGTTCAGCCGGCTGAAGGCGCTGATCTCCGGCTCCGACCAGTGGTACGTAGTCCGAAAAGCGAATCTGGTGATCGAAGCGGTGTTCGAGGATCTCGCGGTGAAGCAGGCGGTGGTGGCCGACCTCGAAGCGGTGACCCCGTCCGACACCATCATCGCCACCAACACCTCGACCATTCCGATCGCGAAGATCGCGGAAGCCTCGCGCCGCCCGGAACGGCTGCTGGGCATGCACTTCTTTTCTCCAGTGGAGAAGATGCCGCTGCTGGAAGTGATCCCGACCGAACGGACCAGCCCGGATACCATCGTGGCCGCGGTGGATTTCGGCCGCAAGCTGGGGAAGACGGTGATCGTCGTGCGGGATCATCCCGGGTTCTGGGTCAACCGCATTCTTTCGCCCTACCTCAACGAGGCGGGGCATCTCCTGGCCGAAGGCACCCCGATCGAGGCGATCGATCGCACCATGACGGGCTGGGGCTTTCCAGTCGGGCCCATCGCATTGCTGGACGAAGTGGGACTCGATGTCGCCGCCAAGGCGGGCGCGGTGATGCACGAGGCCTTCGGGGAGCGGCTCAAGCCCAGCGAGGTTGTCGCGAAGATGATCGCCGACCAGCGGCTGGGGCGGAAGAACGGCCGCGGGTTCTATCACTATCACCAGGGGCACAAGACCGGCGTGGACGAGAAAGTCTACGACCTGCTGGGGATCCGCCCCCAGGAGAAGCATTCGCCCGCCACGATCGAGCAGCGGCTGGTGTACATCATGTTGAACGAGGCGGCGATGACGGCCGGCGAAGGCGTGGTGCGCAGCCCGCGCGACGGGGACATCGGCGCCATCTTCGGCATCGGCTACCCGCCGTTCCGGGGCGGCCCGCTCCGGGTGATCGATGACCTGGGCGCAGCCAATGTGGTGCACACGCTCAAGGAGCTTGCTTCGGCCTATGGGAACCGGTTCCTGCCCTGTGAGGCGCTGGTGCGAATGGCCGAAGAAGGGAAGCGCTTCTACACCCCATAGCCCGCGGAAGCGTGTCTCCTCCGCAGATAAGAATATGCGCATGGCGGATTCCCTCGACAAACTCCGCAAAGGCCTCGCCTCCCGCTACCGCATCGAAGACGAAATCGGTCGCGGGGGCATGGCCACGGTCTACCTGGCCATCGACCTCAAGCACGACCGCAAGGTGGCGATCAAGGTGCTTCGTTCCGAGCTTTCCGCCAGGTCGGAGCCGGAGCGGTTCCAGCGCGAGATCCGCTTCGCCGCCAGGCTCACCCATCCCAACATCCTTCCGCTCTACGATTCCGGCGAACAAGGCGGCCAGTTCTTCTACGTGATGCCGTTCATGGGCTGCGAGAACCTGCGCGCCCGGTTGGAGCGTGACCGCCAGCTCGGAGTGGACGAGGCGCTGCGCATCGCTCGCCTGGTGGGCGAGGGTCTCGACTACGCTCACCGCCAGGGCGTGATCCATCGCGACATCAAGCCGGAAAACATCATGCTGCTGGAAGGGCAGCCGGTCGTTGCCGACTTCGGCATAGCGCGCGCCCTGAGCGCTTCGGGAACCACGGGAGAGCACATCACCGGCGCCGGCTTTGCCCTGGGGACCCCGGTGTACATGAGTCCCGAGCAGGCCGGCAGCGGCGGCCAGGTGGACGGGCGAACTGACCAGTACAGCCTGGCGTGCGTCACCTACGAGATGCTGGCCGGCCATCCTCCGTTCCAGGGACCCAACGTGCTCGCCACGCTGGCGCGCCACGCGACCATGCCGCCGCCCCGGATCCGCGCCGAGGTGCCGGAGGTGCCCCTCCCGGTGGAGCACGCCCTGTTGCGCGCGATGGCCAAGGAGCCGGGCCACCGGTATGCGACCGTGGGTGAATTCGTCCGGGCCCTGGTCAGCCAGACGGTGAGCACGCTGGTCACCGAGCTTCCGGCCGACCGGGAAGCCGCGACCGTCGCGGTGCTGCCGTTCGTCAACGCCAGCGAGAACCCGGAGAACGAATATTTCAGCGACGGCATCGCCGACGAGCTGATCAACGCCCTCTCCAAGGTCGAGG
>JBDTTZ010000394.1:0-11930 GCA_040008015.1 Gemmatimonadota bacterium | reverse complement strand
GCGTGCGGGACACGCTGCGCGCCAGCATCGGTGCGGCAAGTTTCACGGTGGACTACGGCCGTCCGCTGCTCCGCGGTCGCACCCTGCTGGGTGATATCATCCCCTACGACTACGTCTGGCGGACCGGGGCCAATGCGGCCACCCAGTTCTCGACGTCGGTGCCGATCAGAATAGGCAGCATCGCTCTGGCGCCGGGTACCTACACGCTGTGGACCCTGCCCCGTCGAGATGGCGTCAGCCTGATCGTCAACCGGCAGATCGGGCAGTGGGGGACCGGGTATGGCCCCGCCAACGATATCGGCCGGACGCCGCTGACCTCGACGGCACCCGCGGCGCCGGTCGAGGAGTTTACCATTTCCATCGAGCCCCGGGACGCGCGCTCCGGGGTGCTGGTGCTGAGTTGGGGATCGTTCCGATGGACGGTGGGGATCACGGTGGAATAGGCGGGTTCCCGATACAACAACAAATCCGCGGCATTCGCCGCGGGCGTTGCGGTTTCCCGCCCACATTACCGCCCCGTCCACCCATTGTTCGTCGTATCCGCATCCATCCAGATCCCCCCGTCCAGCGTCAGCGACTGTATCGTCTTCCGGGTCGGCAGGCTCACCTTCGCCTCCATCTGATTGGCGGCCCAGATCGCCGGGGTCTGGTGCAGGGTGTCGGCCGAGCCGTCGCTGTATTTGATCAGGAAATCCACCGGCGCCGCCATGCCACCGATGTTGTTGATGGTGACGGTGTAGCCCGCGGCCGTCTTGACGACGTCGCCCAGGGCCAGATCGATGTAGTTGTTGCTGAAAAACCAGTTGCGCCAGAACCAGTTCAAGTCCTTGCCGGTCGCGTCGTTCATGGTGTTGAAGAAATCCCAGGGGATCGGGTGCTTGCCGTGCCAGCGGCTGATGAACTCACGCAGTGATTTCCCGAACACCTCGTCCCCCAGTAAATCCTTCACCGCGAGATAGCCCAGCGACGGCTTGCCGTACGCGTTGTTGCCGTACGCCTGGTTCTTGATCACGTCTTCCGGCGTGATGATCGGCAGGTCCTCGAGCGGAGACGGATCGCGGATCCAGCCGCTCACCCGGAACTGCTTGTAGAAGGTGGACGCGCGGTCCTTGCCCATGTCGTCCAGGTTGATGAGATACTCGAAGGTGGTGGCCCAGCCCTCGTCCATGAACCCGTAGCGGGTCTCGTTGATCCCCATGTAGAAGGGGAACCAGGTGTGGGCGATCTCATGCTCCACCACGAAGCGGGAGAACGTGGTGTCTGGAGTGCTCCCGTCGTTCACCATCATGGGGTATTCCATGTCGGCGAAGCCCTGCACCACGGTGGTCTTCTCGTACGGGTAGGGAACCCCGGGCCAGTGATGCGACAGCCAGTCCAGCGCGTGGCGGCCGAACTGCACCATGTAATGGTAGTCCGCCGCCGTGTCGTTATAGGCTGCCTGGACGCTCACCCGCGGGCGGGCGGCATCCACTACGACGCTGCCGGCATCCCAGACGTAGTGGTCGCTCAGGTTGTAGGTCATATCGGGGACGTTGGTGGCGGTAAAGTGCCAGGCATTCATCGAATCCTGCCTCGTCACCTGCCCCGCCTTCATCTCGGCCAGCGTCACCACGTGGACCGTCGCGTCCGAGGAGAACGAACTGCGGAATCGCTGTAAGACGGTCGGCGTCAGCAGGTCGGCCGAGTTGGTCAGGGTGCCTGTCCCCCAGACCACGTAGTTCTTTGGCGCCCGGATGGTCACGTCGTAATCGTTGAAGTCGCTGTAGAACTCCTGCTGATCGGTAAAGTCCATCCGGTCCCAGCCGTCGTAGTCGTCATACACCGCGACCCGGGGATAGAAATAGGCCAGGAACCAGGTCGTGGAGTCGATCATGCCCTCGCGGCCGCTTTCCTTAGAGAGGTCGTAGTGCCAGGCGACGGCCATATTGACCGAGTCGTGCGGCAGGAGGGGGGCGGACAGGTGCACCTGCTGCACGGTGAACGCCTGGGGATTGTTCGGCCAAGTGGCCGGCCTTCCATTGACGCTGAAGCTGTCGATGTGGACACCCGACGTCAGGTAGTCCGGCCCCGCCCCACCATCCCTCGGCGCGCCCGGCTTGTGAATGTTGAGCAGCAGCTTGAAGACCAGGGATCGCAGGCTGTCCGGACTGTTGTTGATGTAGGTGATCCGCTCGCTTCCGGTGATCTGGGCCGCCGGCGGCCTGGCGGTGACAGTGATGGTGTAGCGGCCGTGGTTCTGCCAGTACCGGGGGCCGGGCCGCCCGTCCGGCGACCGGGTGCCGTGGGCAAAGGCGGCTTTGACCGCGCGGGGCATGTAGAGGGGCTCGGAGCCGGTGCTGGCCGCCGTGACGAGGACCAGGGCTCCGGCGGTGAGGGCCGGCCGCCAACGATTCAGGATGGGCATTCGAGAGTCTCCTTCTTGTGGCAGCTTACGGGGCGGGCGTCAGGAGGTTTCCAGCCCGGATAAACTGCTCCTCGCGGAACGCTTCATTGCCGTACAAGCACCTTGTTCAATACGTTCTGTATCAATGACTCTCTTAATGAAGACAACTGCATCAGGACGTTCCGCGTTGGTTCCGCGGTTTCCGCGAGGAGCCGTTGCCGGGCTTAACCGCGCAGCACCGGTCAAACCTTAGCCTAGTCTGCCCCGGATTGCTTCGCCGTCCTTCGGCCGGCTCGCAATGACGGCTCCGGCATAGAGGACAGGCGCCTTCGGCGGGGACGGCACCGAACCGGCGTAGCCAGCCGAAGCAATCTGGGGTAGACGGGTTGTAATCGGCTCCCGAGTGCGTAACGTTCCTCACGAAGCCACGGAATCCCGCGGAAGCCACGAAGAAGAACCGTGAGAAGAGATGTTGCCGGGCCAACTGCGCAGTACCAGCCAACCCTGCCTAGCCGCCTGGCGTCGCGGACTGTATGATGCAGCCATCCCCCTCGCTGGAGTGGCCATGATTCTCGTCGTCGGCGCCACCGGATTGGTGGGCGGTACGGTCTCAGGCCTGTTGCGGCAGGCCGGCAAGCCGGTCCGGGCGCTGGTGCGCTCCACCGCCGACCCGGCAAAATTGGAATCGCTCCAACGCTCGGGCGCGAGCCTGGTCCTGGGTGATCTGAAGGATGCCGACTCTCTCAGCGCCGCGTGCCGCGGCGTGGATACGGTCATCACCACCGCGTCCGCCACCGTCACCCGCCAGGCAGGGGACTCGCTTCAGAGCGTGGACCACGATGGCCAGGTCCGGCTCATGGACGCCGCCCGGGCGGCCGGGGTCTCCCGGTTCATCCACACCTCTTACTCCCACAACATCACCGCGGACTGCCCGCTGACGACGGCGAAACGCACTGTGGAAGCTCACCTCAAGCGAAGCGGCATGAACTACACGATTCTGGCACCCAGCTTCTACATGGAGGTGTGGCTGGGCCCCCACCTCGGTTTCGATGCCGCCAACGCAAAGGCGACCATCTACGGGACCGGGAAGAATCCAATCAGCTGGATCAGCTTTGCGGACGTGGCCCGGTTCGCCGCCATCGCTGTGGACCACCCCGCGGCGCGGAACGCGACGATCGAGCTGGGTGGGCCGGAAGCGCTGAGCCCGCTCGACGTGGTAGCCTTGTTCGAACGGATCGGCGGGCGGGCATTCGGCGTCCAGCATGTTGATGAAGACACGCTGCGCGACAACCGGGCCGCCGCGACCGACCCGCTCCAGCAGAGTTTCGCCGCGTTGATGCTGGCGTATGCCAAGGGCGATGCGATCGAGATGGGGCAAACGCTGAAGACCATGCCGGTGCAGATGGTTTCGGTAAGCCAGTATGCCGGGAGCGTTCTGACCACAGCTCCGGAGGCGTAGCAGTCCCCAAACGGGAGAGAACCGTGAAGCACCGTGCCATTGCCACGCTGATCCTGACCGTCGGCCTCCCCACTGCCCTGCTCGCCCAGGAAGAGAACCGGGTCGGCTTTTCTGTGGGCGCCTACCCGGTGGTGGAGCCGAGGACCTACGGCGCCGGCTATGACGTATTCTCCATGCTGGATGAAGATCCGGCCAGCGGCTGGGCCGGCCCGAAGGGGGACCTGGGCCCTCACGTCATGGTGCTCGCACTGCCGGCCCGTACCACGCTCACCGCGCTCGAGTTCGACATCAAGTCGGTGGACGGGGCCGGCCGCGGTGCCAAGGGCGTGACGGTGGAGATCTCGGACCAGAGCGACAGCACCGGGTACCGCCCGGTCCTCCGGGCGACGCTCAGGGACGCGGCCGACGGGCATCGGTTTCCGGTCCAGGCCTCGGTCCCCGGCCGCTGGCTCCGGCTCACTATCGCCGGCAATCAAGGAGATGCCGACTACACCGAACTGATGGGTTTCCGCGGGTTCGGCTCCGCCGAACCGGCAGCTGCCCTGCCCGACGTCTCCGGAGCCTTTGAAACCATCTACGGTCTGTTTCACATCAAGCAACAGGGTTCCGCCGTCATCGGCTGCTACGAGCACGACGGCGGCCTGTTGGAGGGCACGATCGAGGGCCGGGTAATGCAGTTGACCTGGCGGGAGGAAGGCGGGGGGGCGGACCAGGGGCCGGCGGTCATGATCTTCAGGCCGGACGGATCGAGCTTCCGGGGACTCTGGTGGTACGTTGGCGGGGGAAAGGGCACGCCCCAAGGCAGGTGGGACGGCACCCGGAAATCTTCCGAGGTGGGGACCTGCCCCCATTGGACGGGGTCGGTGGGCGGTGAGATGCATCGCACGCTGGAGAGCAGCGGCCGGACCCGGCTCTACGGCATCCTGTTCGACATCGACGCCGCCACCATCCGCCCCGAGTCGAAGGCGGTGCTGGACGAGGTCGCCCAGGTCCTCTCGACGGAGCCGGCGTGGAAGCTCCTGATCGAGGGGCATACCGACGCCCAAGGCAGCGATCCACACAACCAGGAGCTGTCGGACACGCGGGCCCAGGCGGTACGGGCCGCGCTGATCGCCCGCGGCGTCGATGCGGCCCGCCTGCGCGCGGTCGGCTTTGGCGAATCCAAGCCGGTGGCGGATAACGCCACGGCGATGGGTCGCGCCCAGAACCGGCGGGTTGAGCTGGTGCGGGAGTGAAAAGACTTCAGCTGTGAAGCCGCCACAATCGTTTGAGGTCCAGGCTCAGCGGCCCGGCTCCCCAATACGCGATCATCAGGGCGGCGCCGACCAAGGCCACGTTCTTCATGAAATTCGCCTGCTGCATCGCCCGCATGGCAGGATCGGTCACCGTCCAGAAGGCGTGCATCATGAACGTCACCGGGACCAGGAAGGCGATCAGGACCCAGGCGCCGGCCCGGGCATGGAAGCCGAGCAGGACACTGAGCCCACCCACGGCCGCGACGATGCCGGCGAGGGGAACCAGGATGTTCGGGAAGGGAACGCCGGCCTGGGTCGCGTACCCGATCAAGGCACCGCCCACGAGCCCGGACACCGAGCCCAGGAAGATTGCGGCAAAGAGTGCTCGGCCCAGCGGCACCAGGTACCGCGCCCAATCCATCACCCCGGGCCTGGGCCAGACGTCATCGCTGTCCCGCGGGGCTACCCGTCGATCGACAGCCGGTTGAACATAGGTCGCCATGAGTTCTCCAATCCGAGTACGAAGACAGAATGGCGGAAAGCCGGGAGATGTGATGTGATGGGGGTCTCCAAAACGGGGAAGCCGGTAAGGCATTCTCATGAACCATCAAATTGTTCTTCGTGGTTTTCACTGAAGCGTACCAGCTAACCCAGGCTATACAGATCGAATCGCCGGAACCGATGGCTCCAGCCCCACTCTGCCCTGGATTGCTTCGCCGTCCTTCGGCCGGCTCGCAATGACAGCTCCAGTGTAGAGAACAGACGCCTTCGGCGGGTGGGAACTCGCGGTACCGGCGAAGCCGCATTGCGATACCAGCTACTACGTCATTGCGAGGCTGGCGCAGCCGGCCGAAGCAATCTGAAGATGAGGGGCCGAGGGATTGGAGTTCTTTCGTGCTTTTCCTGGAGTTTCGTGGTTTTCGTGAGGATATGTTGCCGGGCCAGGGACGCACGTAGGACCTGGAGGGCAGGCAAGAAAGAGCGGGCAAAGACGGGGAGGACCTGTGAGATCCGAAGTGGTGACGGCCGCTGAAGGCCACCAATCCCCGTCCATGCACGCTGGGTGATAGTATGGCAAGTCTGGTACCGGCCGCCTTCGGCACGCTAAGTCATTGGCGCTATTTCTCTTCTTGAAATACCCACTGGTCGAGGGATGTATCTCGTCCGCCATGGCTGATGCGCGGCGGTAACAATTCCTCCCGAATCCCTCAAGGCACCCCGGCATGCGATCCAATGTCGCCCGATGGCTGACCAGCCTGACCCTCGTCGCCGGCCAGCTTCACGCCCAGACCCCGGCTTCGGCCATTCCCCTCCCCGAACATCCTCGGCCCGACTTCGAACGGGCCGAGTGGCTGAACCTGAACGGACGATGGCAATTCGCGTTTGATTCGGCGGACCAGGGCGAGCAGGCCGGTTGGCCCAACGGCTCGCTGCCGGGCGGACGCGAGATCCTGGTGCCGTTCTCCTGGGGCGCGCCGCTCTCCGGCGTCCCCGACAGCGGGAACATCGGCTGGTACGCGCGGTCCATCACGGTGCCGGAATCATGGCGCGGCCGGCGAGTCTTCGTGGTGTTTGGCGCGGTGGATTGGCACACGACCGTTTGGCTCGATGGGAAGAAACTGGGCGAGCACCAGGGCGGCTACACGCCGTTCTCCTTCGAGCTGACGCCTTTGCAGCGGGGCCAGGCGCAACGCCTGGTCCTCCGGGTGGACGACACGCCGCACCCGTTCAAGCTGGAGGGCAAGCAGGGCTATGGACCGGCGCGGGGGATGTGGCAGACGGTGTACCTCGAAGCCCGCGGGGGTGATCCGCTCGAGGCGGTGCACTTCACGCCCAGGGCGGACCTGGCCGGCCTGGGTGTGGACATCCGGCTACTGGAGCCGGCGCCCAGGGACCTGACGCTGCGGCTCGACTTCACCAACCGCGAGGGTCAGCCGGTCGTCACTCAGCGGATCCGCCGCGGCGCCTCCACTGCGCACGTGGACGTCGCACTCCCCAACGCGCATCGCTGGTCGCTGGAGGATCCGTTCCTGCACCAGGTGACGGTGAGCGTGGCCGCCGACGGCATGGTGGAAGACCGGGTGCGAAGCTATTTCGGGATGCGGACCATCTCGGTGGTCAACCTGCCCGGCACCACCATCCCCTACGTCGCGATCAACGGCACCCCGGTCTTCCTCCAGCTCACGCTGGACCAGGCCTATCATCCCCAGGGTTTCTACACCTTCCCCACCGACAGCGCGCTCCGGGAGGAGATCTTGCGGCCCCGCCAGATCGGGCTCAACGGTCTCCGCGAGCACATCAAGATCGAAGCACCGCGCAAGTTGTACTGGGCCGACCGGCTGGGCGTCCTCATCATGGCCGACGTGCCGAACTGGTGGGGCCCCCCCGATTCCGCCTCGTTTCACGAGCACGAGGTGGCGCTGCGCGGCATGATCGACCGGGATTACAACCACCCCGCCGTGTTTGCCTGGGTGATGTTCAACGAAGGCTGGGGTCTCTCCACCAGGGAGGGCGACCAGGAGCCCTACCTGCCGGAAACCCGGGCCAGGGTGGCCAGCGTGTACCGGCTCGCCAAGTCGCTCGACCCGACCCGCCTGGTGGAAGACAACTCCCCTTGCTGCGGCTACACCCATACCGAAACCGATATCAACTCGTGGCACGAGTACCTGCCCGGATGGCGCTGGGAGACCTACGTCGAGCGGGTGAGCGACAGCACCTTTCCCGGCTCCAGCTGGAATTTCATGGCGCCCTGGCGCCAGTCCCGTCAACCGATGCTCAACTCGGAGTTCGGGAACGTCTGGGGTTATGCGGGAAGTACCGGGGACGTGGACTGGAGCTGGGACTACCATCGCGCGATCAATGCCTTCCGCCGCAATCCCAAGCTCGCCGGCTGGCTCTACACCGAGCACAGCGACGTCATCAACGAATGGAACGGGTACTGGCGCTTCGACCGCTCGAGGAAGGAGACCGGCCTGGGCGGGCTGGTTCCGGGGATGTCGCTCCGCGATCTGCACGCCCCGCTCTACCTCGCCGTGGGTGATTCGGAGCTGGCCCACACGGTGCACCCCGGCGTGCAGATCGAGGTGCCGCTATATACGTCGTTCCTGACCGGTGCCGCATTGGACGATTCCCTCACGCTGCGGGCCGAATTGCGCGGGTGGAACGCCTGGGGCGAGGAAAAGACCTACTGGTCCTCCACCCGGCAAGTACCCTACCGTCCCTGGATGACGGGTCCGCTGCCACCGCTCGGGATCATCATGCCCGGCGAACCCTCGGTGGTGGTGCTGGCGACCTATCTGGAGGACCCGGCAGGAACGGTCCTCCAGCGCAACTTCACCACCTTTGTGGTCGAGGCAGACATCCCGCCGATTGTGACGCTCGCCGACGGCCACCGGGCGCGGGTCGCCCACGTGCCTGCAACGCAAGCGAGCGACGGACACTGGTCGCTCAAGCAATGGACCGTGCTCGATCGCAAGCTGGACGGCGCCGGCAGCGGCTACTTCGAGTACCACGTTCCCTGGCCGGCCGGGCTCGACCCCCGCCAGGTCTCAGGCGCGACATTCCTGGTCGAGGCCTCCGCCAAGCGGCTCAATGGGAAAGACCGCGACAGCACCATGGCGGACAACGGCGACTATATGCGGGGCGGCGGCTTTCACGACCGGAGCCGGAACCCCAACAGCTACCCCATGACCAGCGCGACCCGGTTCCCCAGCGCGGTCACGGTGCGGGTCAACGGGATCCTGGCCGGCCGCTACGAGCTGGCGGACGATCCGGCCGACTCGCGCGGGATCCTGAGCTGGCAGGCACAGCCGCATGACGGACATCTCCATGAGGCGGGATCCTACGGCCAGCTGCTCCGGGTGCCGCTGCCGCCCGAGGCGGTGACCGCGGCGGCGCGGGCGGGCGAGGTGGTCATCAGGCTGGAGGTGGATGCGGCGCTGCCCGGCGGGCTCGCGATCTACGGGGCGCGGTTCGGGCGCTATCCGCTAGATCCGACCGTGCTGTTCGTGCTCAGGTAGGACATGCGCGCGTTCAGATCACCGTTCTCACTACCCTTCGAGGCGCATTACCGCCGAGGACGCAGCGCAACCGCGAGGATCGCAGAAAACTGACAGGGTAATTCTACTCGGCGAGACTTGCTGTTTACTTTGTGTCCTCGGCGGTAAGGCGCCTCGAAGCTGGAATCACTCTGTAGCCTAGCTGCGCTTACGCCTGAATACGGATCCAGACTGGATCCTAACACTACGCCAAATGACCCGATCAATCGGCGCCCTGTGCATCTTCTTTCTTTCTGCCTGCCGGCAAGGCCGTGATAGCTCGACCTGTGCCATTGACGTCATCAAGAAAGTGCAACTTGGCCGAGAGATCGAGGACGGTGGCTTCGCCGAAAGACCCGCGGTCAGTCCCCTGGTTGGCGGCGGATCGTACATCGTCACCGTTCCATTTCAGAGCGGAGAGCTTGCGGCCCGGTTCGATACCGCAGGGCATTTCCTTGGCCGGATCGGCGCCGAGGGGGAGGGTCCAGGTGAATACCGCCTTCCGCTCAATGCCACCCCGTATCGCGCTGATTCGATTCTGCTCTTCGATATCGGAACGAGAAGGATCAGTGTTCTTGACAAGGACGGTCGCTTTGCCAGGTCCATCCCTGTCTCGCGAAGCGTGTTGAATATCTTGACCATGTCCGATGGTTCGATGATCGTCAGCACCACCGGATATACTCGGGGAATGCCGCTCGCCAGGTACGCCGCCACTGGAAAGCTACTGGCGGAATTTGGCTTTGATTCACCGGCCGTAAAACCGACTCCGCTGGACCGCTGGGTGGGAGCTTCCCAAGGGGATACGGTCTGGGTCGCCTCGTTCTCGGTACCGGCCTACCATCTCGAGCGCTGGGATGCCAACGGCAGAAAGCTGGGGGAACTGAATCCGGTGCGCGCCTGGTTTCCTCCTGAGACCGAGCGTCGAAATATTACCCCAACTGCGCCGCCCCTGCCGGCTATTCAGTCACTCTGGGAGGATGACAACCGACGACTCTGGGTGCTCATACTCGTGGCCGACAGCCAATGGGCTCAAGGGCTCGGACCTGAATCTCCCGGTGAAGGCGGCCTCAAGTTCTATCCACTAAGGGACCTGGACCAGGTGTTCGACGCGATGATTGAGGTCCTGGATTCAAAGACCGGGGAGGCACTGTACTCCCGGAGATTTGACACACCGCTCTTCCATATGGGTCCGGGGATGGGCTATTCGATCGAGGAAAACTCCGATGGGTGGAAAACAGCGACCGTATACGACATCGGATTGTCACCAGCTTGTGAGGTTCCGGGGAGCCATTGATCTGCTTCTCCGCCCTCTGGTTTCCCTTGGTGAGGCCTCACATGCGCGCGTTAGGATCTCCGATCTCGCGGGTCTTCGAGGCGCATTACCGCCGAGGACGCAGCGCAACCGCGAGGATCGCAGAGACAACTGAAAACTGTCTTGCAGTATCTTGCTCGGCGTAACTTTCTTCTTAGCTCTATGTTCTCGGCGGTAAAGCGCCTCGCAGCTGGAATCACTCTGTAGTCTTGCTGCGCGTACCCCGCCGCCTGGGTAGGCGAAGGGATTGTCAGGCTGGTAGGACGAATGCGCGCGTTCAGATCACCGTTCTCACTACCCTTCGAGGCGCATTACCGCCGAGGACGCAGCGCAACCGCGAGGATCGCAGAAAACTGACAGGGTAATTCTACTCGGCGAGACTTGCTGTTCGCTTTGCGTCCTCGGCGGTAAAGCGCCTCGAAGACTCGATTCACTTGGCAATGTCGCCGCACGCACAGGACCATGAACTACCGCCTGGTTTTCTACTGGCTCATCGGTGTGACCGGAGTGGCACCTGGACTATCGGCCCAGGTGCTCGACAAGCGCGCCCTCCTGGAGCACGAGACCTTCTGGGACAATCGCGACTTCGACTGGTTCGCCGCCCGGATTCCTGCCTTCGAATCTCCCGACTCCGCCATCAACACGACCTACTACTACCGCTGGGAGCTGGTCACCAAGCACCTCACCTACGGAGCGCCGGAGACCGGCTACACCTTCACCGAGTTCATGGACCGCCCCTTCTGGTCCGGCGCCTACGGCGCCATCAGCTGTCCCCTGGGCCACCAGATGGAGGAAATCCGCTGGCTTAACGACCGGGGTATCATCGAAGATTTCGCCCGCTACTGGTTCGAGGCCCCCGGCGCCCAACCCCGGAGCTACAGCAACTGGTATGGCGCGGCAGTCTGGGAGACTTACCAGGTCCTGGGCGACAGCGGGCTGCTGCACCGGCTGCTTCCCTATATGAAGCGGCAATACGCCGGCTGGATGGCGGAGCACTGGGACGCGGGTCACCAGATGTTCCGCTGGGACGGCCTGCACGACGGCATGGAGCGCAACATCAACAGCCGGCAGACCGATGACTTCGACGAAGGGGCCGAGGGGTACCGGCCGACGCTCAACACCTACATGTACGCCGATGCCCGGGCCATCGCGAACGCGGCCGCGCTTTTCGGGGACACCAGGACGGCGCGGGAGTACTCGGCCCGTGCCGACTCGCTGCGGCAACGGGTGGAGCAGGAGTTGTGGGACGACCGGCGCGGCTTCTTCCTCCACCAGTTCGCCCACGATGAGAAGGACGGAATCAAGGCACTCACCCGCACCTACGAGAGCGGGCGCTACACCGGCGACGCCCACGGCCGCGAGCTGATCGGCTATGTGCCCTGGCAGTTCAACCTGCCGGAAGCCGGCGGGGGGTACGAGCGCGCATGGCGGCTGCTGATGGACACCGCGTACTTCCAGGCACCATTCGGTCCCACTACCGCCGAGCGACACGATCCCCAGTTTT
>JBDTTZ010000393.1:0-2158 GCA_040008015.1 Gemmatimonadota bacterium | reverse complement strand
CTTGGTGTCGGCGCGCCATTCCAGCGAGTCCAGGCCGCCGTGTTCCTGCTCGTTGCCGTGGCGCTGGTGGGCGGCGTGGCCCGCTACGGGATGCGCCAGATGCTCAACAGCGTCAGCCGCAAGGTCGAGTACGACATCCGGAACTCGTTCTACCAGCACCTCCAGCAGCTTCCCGCGGAGTTCCATGACCGCTCCTCCACCGGCGATCTCATGGCCCGGGCCACCAACGACCTGCTGAACGTGCGCATGGTCGCAGGGCCGGCACTCATGTACCTGGTGGACACGGTGACCCGGACCCTGTTTGCCGTTCCCTACATGCTGCTGATCAGCCCGCGCCTCACCCTGCTCTCCCTGCTTCCGCTGGTGGCGCTGCCCCCGGTCATGATCTTCTTCGGGGCCGAGATCCACCGGCGAACGACCGCCATCCAGGCCCAGTTCAGCACCCTCACCGACTTCGTGCACGAGAACCTGTCCGGGGTGCGCATCGTCCGCGCCTACCGCCAGGAGCGGGCGGAGGCCGGGCAGTTCCAGAGACTAAACGAGGAGTACGTCTCCCGCAATATCGCCCTGGCCCGGGCGTACGGCGCGTTCCAGCCGATCATGGGCCTCATGGGAGGGCTGGGCGCCCTCGCCGTGCTCTTCGTCGGTGGCCGCATGGTCATGTCCGGCAGTATTACCACGGGTGAATTTGTCGCTTTCGGCGTGTACCTGATGCAGCTGATCTGGCCGATGATCGCGCTGGGCTGGGTGGTGAACCTGTTTCAGCGCGGTGCGGCCTCCATGGGGCGCCTCAACGCCCTGCTGGAAGAGAAGCCGGCCATCGAATCTCCGGCTGCTCCGGCCCGGCTGCCACCCGCCACCAAGGCGCGGCAAGTGGCCTATGAAAACGTCTGGTTCCAGTATCCCAACGCGCGCGAGCGGGGCTGGGTGCTCCAGGATATCTCCTTCACCGTTCCGGCGGGGCGATCGCTGGCCATCGTGGGGCCGACCGGCTCCGGCAAGTCCACCCTGGCCGAGCTGCTGGCGCGCAGCTACGACCCCGACAAGGGCCGGATCGTGATCGACGGGGTGGACATCCGGACGCTCGACCTGGCCGATCTCCGCTCGGCGGTGGGCTTCGTCCCCCAGGAGACCTTCCTGTTCAGCGATTCCATCCGGGAAAACATTCTCTTTGGCGCGCCGGACGATGGCAGACTGGCGCACGCCGCCGAGACGGCCCAGCTCACCGAAACACTGGAGCACCTCCCCGATGGACCGGACACCATCCTGGGCGAGCGCGGCATCAACCTCTCCGGCGGGCAGAAGCAGCGCACCGCGATCGCGCGGGCGCTCGCCAAGTCGCCCCCGGTCTTTGTCCTCGACGATGCGTTGAGCGCGGTGGACGCCCAGACCGAAACCCGGATTCTCCAGAGTCTCCGGAGCGTATTGGCGGGACGGACCAGCATCATTATCTCCCATCGGCTGGCCGCGGTGCGTGATGCGGACTGGATCCTGGTGCTGAATGAGGGGAAAGTGGCGGAGGAGGGAACCCACGTGGAGTTGATGCGGCTCAAGGGCCGCTATTGGGAACTATTGCGGCGTCAGCAGATTGAGGAGGAATTGGAGCAAGAAGAGCCGAGTGAGGTTGGCTGAAGGGGTGCACAGCTGTGCGCCCGTCGGTGAGGCCTGCAACTGCAACAGCACACCGCCGAGACGCCGATTGCTTCCTCGGCGAAACCTCTGCGTTCTCCGCGCCTCGGCGGTGCGTAGGTGCCGATCCAGAATCATGATGGGATACCCGCCTGGCCCCTAGCCACCCTCCATTTCAAGCGGTACTTTGTCCCACTCTCAGACCCTCGTGTATGCCAAACTCCGCCGGTGAAACCCTGAACGACCGCCTCTCCCGGGAGCCACGGCTCCCTCCGCGCGAAGCCGTGCGCATCGGGGCGGCGCTGGCCCGGTCGCTGGTTCAGCTTCATCGCCGGGGCATGAAGGACTGCCCCATCATCCCCGCCAATATCCTCCTGGTCGGCAACGATGCCCGGCTCCTGGAGGAACAGCCACTGCTCACCCGGGACAACCAGCCCTACCTGAGCCCGGAAGAGGCCTCGGGGAAACCAGCCGACGAGCTGACCGACATCTACCGCCTCGGCGCCCTCATGTTCCACATGCTCACCGG